>CAKZZJ010000138.1 GCA_937885165.1 uncultured Caryophanales bacterium | reverse complement strand
ATATATTATAATGAAGATGGTAGTGTAAATAATAAAGATATCGTTTGTTTAAATCGTTACTTAGCTGGACTACAAGAGTTATCAGCTCAAGCACTATTAAATGCAGATGTAAATAATGATGGAGCAATAAATGATATAGATGTTCAATTATTACGCCAATATTTAGTAAATTACTATCCTGAATATGATTTACCAAATGAACCATTAAGTGGTACAGTATATCATGTATATTTTGATGATTTAGTAAAGGAATCAAAAATCGATATAGAAAAAAACAAAAAACTTGTAAAAGAATATAATGAGACACTATCACTTTTAAATAACGATAAAAAAACTAGAAGAAGAATAAATGGTTTAAAAATTTTTCTAATTATTCTTATAGTTGCGTTATTTGTTGCAGGAACTATTATGCTTATTGCTGGTATAAGTGGAAGTATGTCAAGGATACTCGGAATAGTTCTTGGTATCGTATTTTACATTATTCCTATTGCATTAATTGTTCTTCTTGCTGTAAAAATAAGAAAGATTTTAAAGAATTTACAGGAGATTATCAAAAAAACTCAAGAAAAAGCTGATAAATTATTGAAAGAAGCTTGGGCTACAATGGCTCCTCTTAATAGATTATATGACTGGAATATACCGGCTGCCATTACCAACAAAGATACTGATTTAATCATTCTTGATAAATATTTTGATACAGATAAATTTCAGTATTTACATGACAAATTCGGTTTTGATTCATTAACTGATAAAAATGTATCAACTGTAACTGTACAGTCTGGCTCAATTTTAGGTAATCCTTTTCTTATTTGCAAAGATTTGAATCAGGACTGGGTAAATGTTACATATGAAGGTTCAATGGTAATTACATGGACTGAAACAGTTCATACGAAAGATGGAACAAGAATTGTAACAAGAACACAAACCCTAGTTGCTACACTAACCAAACCAGCACCAGACTATAATTATGATACCTATGTAGTATATGCTAATGATGCCGCACCAGATTTAAAATTCTATAGAGCTCCTTCAAAGGGTTCTAATTTAGATGAAAAACATTTAAGAAAATATGTTGATAAAAAAGCTAAAGAATTAGTTAAAAAAGAAAAAGAGGAACTAATGGATAATGATCCAAAAACTAACTTCCAAAAGATGGGTAATGATGAATTTGAAGCCTTATTTGGAGCTACAAATAGAAATAATGAAGTTCAGTTTAGATTATTATTTACTCCACTAGCTCAGAAAAATCTTATTAAATTAATCAGAAGTAAAGAACCTTATGGTGATGATTTTCATTTCACGAAGGATAAGAAGATAAATTATATACAATCTCTTCATTCCCAAAGTTTTAATTATCGTGCTGATCCAAAAATCTTTGTTGATTATGATTATGAAAGAGCGAGAAAAAATTTCATAGATTATAATGATAATTTCTTTAAATCATTTTATTTTGATTTAGCTCCACTCATTTCTATACCACTATATCAACAGACTAAGACAAAAGAATACATCTATAATGAAGGCTTTAAAACAAATACAACATCCTATGAACAAGAAGTTTTGGCAAATCAGTTTGATTCAGCATATTTCGCTCATAAAGAGTGTGATACTAAACAGATATTAAAAGCGGAATTCAAAAATAAAATTGATGATACTGATGAAGTAAATATCACTTCATATGGATTTAAAAAAATTAAGCGAGTTGAATTTGTTCCAAGATTAGGCGGAGACGGAAGAATGCATAATGTTCCGGTTGAATGGTATGAATATCAGCCAGTTACTAAAGAAACACCAATTTATGTAACTAAAAAAGAAACTTCAAGAAGTGGCTTTGAAAATTTAGTTAATTCACCACAGTTTAAAACACTGATGTCTAAATTATCAAAAGGTGGCGCATATCATTTTGAAAGAGGTTTGTTTGCATACTTAGGAATAAGAGGTATTACTAAATCTGATACCATTAATTTAGGTAATGCATTTGGAATTAAGAATGATAATGTGTTAAAAGAAACACTAACTAAAGTCGAAAGAGCTGTAAATAAAGGTCTTGAAGAAGAAAAGAAATTAGATCAAAAAGCATCTGATGATGCAAAAAACAAAACAGGTTCTGATGAACAAAGTTCATAGAATATAAAAGGAGGAAAAAATATGGCAAACTTACTTGATGAAGAAACTGGTCCTATCAGAGAAGAAGGTAAAGATGTAAATGTTATAGCAAAACAAATACCTGTAACTGTTGGCCCCGGTTCAACTGTTTTCCAAGTTTTACTTTGGGTACTTGGAATTATTCCTGGCTTAATTTTCTTATTTGTTAAAATTAAGGCAAGAAACTATCTAAATCAACTTGAGCAAAAAATTCAGCATGATGCATCTCAAATTGATAACTATCTAGAACAAAGAGTAGTAATATTATCTAACTTAGCTCAATTAGTCAATAAAGCTGTTGAACTTGATAAAACTACTTTCGTTTCAATCGCTGAAGCTAGAAGTGGAAAAACACCAACTGCTTCTTTATCTGATGAAGAAAGAAACGCTAGAGCTAGTCAGACAGATTCAATCAACAACAGAATCAATGTAACACTTGAAGCTTATCCTGATTTAAGAAGCCATGGTGAAATTGCTGATGCAATCCAACAAAATTCTTATCTACAAAAAGAAATAACTGCTGCAAGAGAAGTTTATAATGATTCAGTTGCTAGATGGAATCAAGATATCTTTGTATGGCCAGCAAAGAGAATAGTTGCTGCTAAGCAAGGATACACAACAAGAATTCCATTTATTGCTTCAAAAGAAACAAAAGATAAAGCAAGAGATGTATTCTTCTAGAAATTAAAAAAGTTAAATGGGACTTGTTCCCATTTCTTTTTTAAAGGATGGTGAATTAAATGGTAAATTCTAAAAGAACTGTTACAAACAGGATAACATTTATTATTATTTATTTTCTGGCAATATTTATTCTTGGTTCAGTATTTATATATTTATTTTCAGCAGTATATATTACTGACAACAAAAATATCGATTATAATACTTTAATTAAATTTATAGCCGGAACTAATGTTGAAGTTAGTGACTTGGCATCTTATAATGAGGCTTCAGGTAAAATACAGGGCTATGCTAATATGCTTTCATATTTAATTGTATTTGCTTCATCACTATTTTTGATGAAATCCGAATATGATAGATCACTTGATGATTTAAACAAACATAAAAAGCTATATTTCATTATTCCGATACTAGGTATTTTATTTACAGCTATAGCTTATTTAGTTGATTATTTAGTATCACTTGCTGTTCCAAGTACTGAAAATCAGACAACAATCGTTTCAATCATGAAAACAAACGGCATGATTCCAATGATTATCACTACAGTATTTTTAGCACCTGTGGTGGAAGAATTAATCTATAGGGGTGTTATTTTTGGCTTTACAAAGAAAAATGTCGCTTTAGGTTATATATTCTCTATCATATTATTCGTTTTGCCACATATGATTTCAACACCGATATCAAATATCGGCACATGGCTTTTGATGTGTGTGCCATATTTAGTAAGTGCAGTATTATTATGTCTTATCTATCATAAGACAAACTTTAACATCTATGCTTCAATATGTGCACATATGTTAAATAATATTTTAGCAGTAATATTAATATTCATTTAGGAGATTTTTATGTTAAAAATTAATCATACTTCATTTAACAAAAATATTTTTAAAGCATTTGATGAAGGTAAACCAATATTGACAGTCGGGTCATATAATGACTTTAACGCAATGACAGTATCATGGGGTGGAGTTGGTGTATTATGGAATATGGATGTCGCATTCGTATTCATAAGACCTACAAGATACACTCATGAATTTTCTGAAAAATATGATAGCTTTACTTTATCATTTTTAGGTGATAAATATCAAGATGCTAAAATATTATTTGGCACAAAATCAGGTAAAGATATCGATAAATTTAATGAAACAAAACTTCATCCTACATTTGAGCCTGATTTCAATGGCTATTATATAGCTGAAGCAGATTATGTAATAAGAATGAAGAAGATGATGAAATTATCATTTACAGAAGATAATTTACCAAAAGAAGTTTTCTCATGTTATCCAAAAAAAGATTTTCACGATGTTTATATTTGTAAAATAAATGATATCTTAGTAAAAGAAGAATTATATGATTCATTTAAGCCCTAATGGGCTTTTTTTTATGGGTAAAATAAAAAGCCCAAGTGGGCTATTCTATTGATTTTAAAATTTCTTCATCGAGCTTTAAAGCTAAATCATATCTGTTTTCATTTAATACATAACTGAATTCATCAAGTATAAGTTTTTCTGCATCTTGAAGTGCTTGTTCATCAGATGAATGAAGCTTTCTATTTTTATCTCTTAAAGAATATTGATGCTTCTTGATTGATTTTATTAATGAAATTGTCTTTTCTCTATTGCCTAATTTGACAAGTTCAGAAAATTCTTTTTTTCTTTCATTATCATTATCAATCCAGAAAGTATCGATTGATGAAATACTATTGATAATATTTTCAATATCTTCTTTTGACAAAAGTGATTTTATTCTTGCTGATATAATAGGATTATTAGTTGGAATAGTTAATTCTGTTTTCACTTCATTTAAGGGTACTAAAATGTAAAAATCATTGTTATTACCATTAAAAAAGATGCTTTTAATTTCTTTCACCCTACAAATCCCATAAACTGTGTAGATGACTACATCTCCTTCTTTAAACATGGTACCCTCCTACTTGTATTTATTATAGCATAATAAATAAAATTTTTCAAAAATAAATTTTTTTATTCACATTTTTCTTTTCTTATTATATAGTTTATAGGATTATGGGGTAAATCGGCAAAATGATAAATAACTACAAAGAATTTAAAGATTTTTTAAATAATTTAACAACAAAACCCACTCTTCTTTTACACGCCTGCTGTGCCCCTTGCTCAAGCTATACGATAGAATTATTAAGAAACTATTTTGATATAACAATATTTTATTCAAATGATAATATCTATCCTAAAACTGAATATGATAAGAGACTAGATGAAATAACAAGATTTATTAAAAATTTTCCTGACATAAAATTAATATCAGATGGCTATAATGGAGATGATTATAATAATATAGTATCAGGCTATGAACACCTTGGTGAAAAATCAAAAAGATGTTATTTATGCTATAAATTAAGGCTTACTAAAACTGTACTTATGGCCAAAAAACTTAATTTTGATTATTTTTCTACAACTTTATCTATATCTCCATATAAGATAGAGAGATGGATAAATGAAATAGGTTATGAACTTGAAAAAGAATATGGAATTAATTATTTATATTCAAATTTCAAAAAGGAAGATGGATATAAAAAATCAATAGAATTATCGAAAAAATATAATTTATATAGACAAGATTATTGCGGATGTAAATATTCAATAGAAGAAAAAAATTATGATTGATTTAGTTAAGAAAACAAAAATAAGACATTTGAATATAAAATCTGATAAAAGATTAATATTTGTTAGTGATATTCATGGGGATTTATATACTTTTTTATATGGATTAAAAGAAATAAATTATACTAAGGATGATTACTTATTCTTAATTGGTGATATCATCGAAAAAGGTGATTCTGGTATGAATTTAAAAACCTTTAAACATATAATTAAGATGAAAGAAGAATATCCTAATTTTAAAAGATGATGCCTATATTATATGCTCTTATACATGTGAATCAAAAAAAAATAAATATAGTCCTTATAGATTATTAAACCAAAATTTGGTTTCACCTGATAGGAAAAATGGAATAATCAATATATCAAAATATTTATTTATTTTATTGAGAGCATTAAGAAAATTAAAAAAATTTTATCCAAATAAAGAAAATAAATATTTATATAGATGTATAACTAGTAAAGTAAATTTATCAGAAGATCCATTTAATAAAAAATATATACCTTATAAAGTAGGTAATATAAAAACATTTTGGGGTTTTACATCAACATCAGAAAATGTAAAGATGACATTTAATTTTTTAAAAGAAGAAGAGAAAATAAAAAGTGGAACAATATTTTTATTAGGAGGAGATATATGGGGGTATAATATTACTTTATTTAATTATTTTGGAGAAGAAGAAATATTATTAGAGCCAGAAAGAAAATATAAAGTTGATAATATTCTTCCTCCAGTAAATGAAATTATTTATGTTAATTGCAAAATATTAACTACTCCATTAGTATTATTAGAGAATAATAATAATATAGAAGAAAATAATATAAATAAAAATAATAACAATGATGATAATGAAAGTGATGATAAATTAAATGAAATAGATATAAAGAGATGTATATGTAATATAGATCAAGAAATAAAAATAAATGATAAATATAAAAATATAAGTGGATTAGGATTTATATGTAATATTCCTAATAAAAAAATGAAAGCATTTATTACTTATAATCAAATTAGATTTTGATTTTATAAAAAAAGAGGCAAAATTATTATATTATAATTATAAAAATGAAAAGAAAGAGATAAATCTTAAATTAAATAGATATAAATATACAAATGAAGAATTAGATATTACTATAATTGAAATAATAGAAGAAGATAAGATTATAAATTATATAGAAATAGATGATTTCATAAATTCAAAAGATTATAATAATCAGAATATATTATTTTTTAAATTAAATGAAAATAAGCAAAAAGAGTATATAAAAAGTAAAATCTATAATGAAAATAATGGAGGAGAATATATAATAGAAAATCCTGATAAAGAAGGTATAATAATATTAAAGCAAAATTTAAAAATAATAGGAGTAGTTAATAATATGAAATATATTCATATGAATAAAATAATAAATAAAATAAATTATATAATGGGTATAATAGAAATAAAGAAAGAAGGTATAGGAAAAGAAATTCAATTATTAAATAATAAAGGAGAATATGATAAAAATGTACAAAATAATGAAATTGAAGAAAAAATAAAAATAATAATAAATGGAGAGATTAAATCAAATATTTTAAAATATAAATTTAATAAAGAAGGAGAATATAAAATATATTATATATCAGAAGATTTAAAAAATATGTCATATATGTTTTACGAATGTTCTGAATTAAAAGAAATAGATTTTAAATCATTTAATACTGTTAATGTTATTGATATGTCATTTATGTTTTATGGATGTTCTGGATTAAAAGAAATAAATTTAAAATCTTTTAATACAACTAATGTAACTAATATGGAATCTATGTTTTATGAATGTTCTGGATTAAAAGAAATAAATTTAGAATCATTTAATACTTCTAATGTAACTAATATGAAATCTATGTTTAAAGAATGTTCTGGATTAACAAAAATAAATTTAACATCATTTAATACAGCTAATGTAACTAATATGAAATCTATGTTTAATGGATGTTCTGGATTAAAAGAAATAAACTTAACATCATGTAATAGTGCTAGTGCAAATAAAATTAAATCAATGTTTGAATATAATAAATCATGTAAATTAAAATGTAAACTAAAAAAATTATTAAATCTATTTAAAATAGATACTAAATCCTTAATATTTTTAATAATAATACCCTTTTTATTAGAATTATTAATATTAAGGTATA
>CAKZZJ010000137.1 GCA_937885165.1 uncultured Caryophanales bacterium | reverse complement strand
CAATATATAACTTTCTCTATATGTGATTTTTTGGCATTTTTTGCTATTTAGAGTAGTTTGTATTATGACCATGAACGACTATGTCATTTGATGCTTATTTTAATGTAAATGTAACAACAACTGAATCAGTATCAAGTAAATCTTTTAATTCATTTTTAGATAAATTTATATGGCCTAACTTTGTATATGACCAGCTAGAATTATTATAGAATATTGATATTTGATTTGAATTATATAAAACAATATCTCCTGTTACTACATCTATTCTTGTATCAGCTGATGGAAGAGTATGACCTATAGAACCTGTTTGTTCAAATCCTCCATATTCATGCATATTTATAGTTAATCCATCTTTAGCAAATTCTTTTAAAGCATTTACTGATGAATTATCTACCCAGAATACATCAATAACTTGATTATCTATTTTAAGTTCTATTATTTTATTCATATATTCATCTTCTTTTGAATCATCAGCTGTAGTTGTATCTTCTGATGGAATAGTTATTGATGGAGTTGAATCGTCTGGAGTTGTTGTTGATGTTTTAGAACCACATGCAGATAGAGAAAATAGTATAGCAAAGCTAATTAAAAATTTTGCTACTCTTTTCATTATCCTAATACTTTCCAATAACCATTTTTATCTGATCCAACTCGTTCTACTTTGTTTAATTCTTTTAGCTTTTGGATTGCTCTAAAAATTGTTTTTTCTGTCACATTGAATTCTTTAGACAAATCTTTAATCGTTATTGAAGAATTATCTTTCATAATTTCAAGTATTTTTAAGCCTCTATCGTTTAGTTTTACTTGGACATGTCCATGGACATTTTTTCTATAAAAAGTAAATCTAAAACCTAGGCCAGTGTCTTCATACTCATATTTAACCTTTGCTTGATTACAATATTCAAATGTTCTTTCAAAACCTGTTGAATGTTTTTCAATGGTTTCATCATTATACAAAATACTACAAATTTTATTATTTAATGGATTTGCCTCTTGACCTTCAAATGCAAATTGTTCTGGAGTGTATGGCTTATGAAAATGGCCTGGTGAATATATAACTAATCTATCTTTAAAAATGCTTATTTCAAATTCAGTAGAAATTGATTCATAACTGCCATGCGCAAAAGCATTTATTACTATTTCTCTTATTGCTTCCATTGGTATTTCTAGGACTTCTTTGCTTCTTGAATTACCATCAAATATTATCTGCCAATCAATATGCGATGAAATATACTTCATAGAAGCATCAATACATTCATAAATATTACCAGAAAAATTATCCATGTCTAAAATTGTAGTTCTTCTTTCAGTTGCAAAATATGCAAACTTCACATTTATAGGTCTCATCGATGAAAATAAAACATTACCAGCGTTATTTAAGTGTTCATTATCAAATAACAATCCTAATCTATTTAAAACATGATGTTTATTATCATATAAGAATTTAATACGACTACATTCATTACCTCTTTTTATATAATCTTTTAAGATTGCCTCATCAATATCCACAATTTCATGTTGTGAATTGCTATTTTTCCAATTGATATATGATGTTTTCTTTTGCTCAAAATAATTTAGTAACATTTGTTGATCCATAGTTTTATCTCTATCAGCAAATCTTAAAAATACTTGTCATATGCTGAATATGGAGTATTATCACCATTAAATGTTATTTCAATAAACTCTAGTCCATCTACTGATTTAAGTAATTTGATAGAATGCATAAATGATGGTTTAATATGTAATTCAAGGTCTCTTGATAGATGATTTGTATGCGTTAAAAATACACAAAAGCCATTTTATGACCATCTCATTAAGCAAATTCAGGCAATTAAAAAATAGGCAATTCTATTGATAACGGGACTTGAACCCTACCAAAATTGCCTAAATATAAAGAAAAAGTGCTAATTTGAGCATAAAATCTCGTATCAACACAGTTGTTCTAATATGGTGCCCAATGACGGACTCGAACCGTCACGAGTTTCCTCGTAGCATTTTGAGTGCTATGCGTCTACCAATTTCGCCAATCGGGCATGCTGGAGCATCCAAGCTCCTAGTATTATATCATTATTTATTTATTTTTACAATTTTTTGTTTTATATTTTTCTATTGCTTCTTCATATATTCTTAAAGCATGCTTTACAAATTCATATTTCGAAAACTTCAAACTTGCTGTTATAGCATTTTCTTTTAAATTTTCTAATGCTTCCTGGTGATTATAAATATATTTTATTTTTTCAACAAATTCTTCTTCATTATTGAATAAAAATCCATTTTCACCATCAATTACAACATCATCCACGCATGGATCATTCATAACTATGTTAGGTAGACCAGCAGCCAAAGACTCAATATAAGTCAACCCCTGAGTTTCAGATTTAGATGCATTTAAGAATATATCACCTAACTGATAATAAATCGGTACTTTTTTCCAATCTATTAATCCGGTGAATATTACCTTATCATTAATTTCTAATTTATCACTAAGTTTTTTTAAACCATCAAGTGATGGCCCACCACCAACAATTAAAAATCTAACATCATCATTATCCTTAAATGCTTTAGCATAGCCATTTAATAATAATTCAATATTCTTTTCGGGAGCAGTTCTGCCAACAAATATAAATACAAATTTATTTTCTAAATTCAACTCTTTTTTTAAGCTTATTACATCTTCTTCTTTAAAATTTTCTTTCAAAAATTTATCAAGTTCAATACCTGTAGGCATAATTTCAAAATCATCACCTATGATTCCATAATCTTTTAAATCAGGAATTATTTTTTTAGTAGGTAATATTTCTGTTGTTGATGCTTTATATGTTGGCTTTGTAAATAAAGTCTTCATAACCCAAATCCAGAACGGGTGAATTATTTTATCTGTATGAGGAAATAATGTACAAATATAATTTATCCAAGCTGTATGCATAGTATGTACTATTGGTATATGTAGTTTCTTAGATGCAGCTCTAGCAACACCTGAAATACTGAATTCAGTTTGAATATGTATAACATCTAAATTATATTGCTTGATTATTTTTATACATCTTCTTCTTTTAAATGTAAATTTATAATCTTTAGCAGCTTTAAAAGGATAATGTACTCCTTTAAAATTAATGATTTTTTTATTTTTTATTTCGGGATCATCTTCATATTCATCTAAATCGAGTGAAGTAAAAATATAAACTTCATGACCTAATTTTTCTAATCCTTCATAAAGCATTTTGATTGATGTTACAACACCACTTATTATTGGATAATATTGATCTGTAAAAATACCTATTCTCATATTTTACCTCAATTATTCAAAATCTTTATCAACTATTTTATTTACTGCATTAATATCAGTATTAGCTTCAACTTGGTTATTGCCTAGTTCCTGCTTTTTTTCGGACTTCCTATTTCTTTTATCAAATATCAAATAGAATATAAACCCTATTAACATCAATAAATAATACGTAAACATACGCCAAATAAGCATACCACTCAATGCTAAATTTTTTGCAACCTCAGGGTCTTCAGTAGGATTTTTTATCCCGCTTTTTAATGCAGTCAAACTAACAAATAGTGTTGTGAATGCAAGTTCAGCACCACCTGATGATCCGGGTGTCGGAACCCATACAGCAAGTGTTAATGCAAATGATGTTACTGCGGAAACATAAATAAAATTTTCCCAACCCAAATTAATACCTATTGATAAAAATGAGAAGAATGGGATTGAATAATAAATTAGTAAAGAAAAAATTTTTGTTATGACAGCCTTAGTCCAAGCAAGCTTAGATTTACTTATTTCTATAAAAGCTTTTTGCATATCAGAAACATAATTTACCAAGCCATCTCTTTTAGGAACTAAAAATTTTTTTAAGAATTTAATTTTTGATATAAGGTCAAATAATTTAATTATTCCTTTTCCCATAAATTTAGTTGTGCCAAGCAGGATTAAGACAACCATTACAACTAAATTTATACTAAAGCCTATGAATATAAGCCAGCTTAAATTAGGAACATCCTTAGCTAAATCACTGTAAAAGAAAATTACACTAAATAAGGAAATAACATTCATTACTATCTGATAAGCTAAAAAATTAAGAAGTAGTATAGATGTTGAATCTGAAAATTTAACATTCTTCTGTTTTAGTGCATAAGCCTGAAACGGCTGACCACCTGAAGAAAAAGGAGTAATACCATTAAAGAAATATTCGCTTCCTGCTATACAAAATAAATCAAGATAACTTATATCCTTATATTTATTTTTGGTAAGTAAAACAATAGATGCTTGATTAAAAAAGCAATATAAAAGTAATATACCTAAAGTAGCCAAAAGCCAAAGTGGCTTTGCTTCTTGAGTTATAGTATTCCATATTGATTTAATGTCTCCTAAAGAAACTAATAAAATTACTAATATTATTAGAATACCTATTACTAATATTAAATTTCTAATTAGTTTCTTTTTAGAATACATAAAATCACATCTTTTCTAGATATTTAATTCCTAAAAGTCTTAAACCTTCATTTAATACAATTCTAACTGATTTAGCTAAAGCATAATTAGTATTTCTTATGATTTCATCTTCTGAATTGATTTTTTCAGATGCATAAAACTTATTAAAACTTGATGCTAAATCAAGCAAATATCTTGCGATAACTGATGGTGCATATTCTTTTGCAGCACCAATTATAACATCTTTAAAGTCACCAACCAATTTTACAAGTTCAAAATAGTTTTCTTTTTCGAATAAAGAATAATCAATATTATCGAGATCTATTTTTGAATCTTTAATAATAGATGCAATTCTTACACCAGTATATTGTAAATAAGGTCCAGTCTGACCTTCAAATTTAGTAGCCTGATCAAGATCAAATTCTATATCAAGACCACGATAATTTTTTAAGTCTGCAAATACTATGGATGCTATACCAACTGATGTAGCAATCTCTATTTTATTGCTTAAATCAGGATTCTTTTCATTTATCTGGTCATATGCCATAGATATAGCTTTATCAAGTACATCCTTTAGTCTTGTAACATTACCACTTCTTGTAGATACTTTCTTGCCATTAGTTAAATATAAACCAAAATTAACATGAATTATATCATCATAAAAATCATAACCCATTTTTTTAACTAGTGCCTTTAACTGTTCAAAATGAAGTTTTTGTTCATTACCTACAACATATAATATCTTATCAAAATTAGTTACTTTTTTACGATAAAAAATCGCTGCTAAATCTCTAGTGATATAAAGGGAACCACCATCACTTCTTTTAATAAGTGCAGGAGGCATATCATCACCTAAATCAACAATCTGAGCGCCACTATCTAATTTTAAAAGACCTTTTTGTTCTAATTCATCTACTACAGCATCCATCTTGTCATTATAAAAAGATTCTCCTCTATATGAATCAAAATTAACTTTTAAGATTTCATATATTTCTTTAGATTCTTTTAATGACTCTTCTCTGATCCATTCCCATAATTTTAAATATTTTGGTTCTCTATCTTCAATCTTTTTGAATGCTTCTCTTGCAAGTTCTTCATACTCAGGATGACTTTCTGCTTCATTATGAAATCTTACATAAAGCTTAGTAAGTTCATTGATAGGATCTTTCTTTATCGCATCTAAATCTCCCCATTTTTCATACGCAACTATCATCTTGCCAAACTGTGTACCCCAGTCACCCAAATAATTGATTGTATAAGTTTTATATCCGCACTTACCCAAAATTAATTTTAAAGAATTACCAATCATTGTTGAACGCAAATGACCAATAGAAAAACTTTTAGCTATATTAGGTGAAGAATAATCCATAGTTATCATTTTGCCTTCACCAATATTATTTGTTCCATATTCGCTATTTTTTGTTAAAGCCTCAACTAATATCTCTTTTGCTAATTTAGTTCTGTCTACAAAAATATTTACGTAGCCACCTACTACATCAATTTTTGATATTGATAAGTCGGTATCTTTCAATACTTCTTTAATTTCATTTGCGATTTCAAATGGTGGTTTTCTTAATATCTTTACAATACCAAATGTCGGAATAGCTATATCCCCAAGCAACTGTTTTTTAGGTTCTTCAATAATGATTTCAAAATTATTGTCATATTTATTATCAAAATATTCTTTTATTTTATTTTTTATTTCCGTTTTAATGTCGTTAATCATCTTTTCTCCTTAAAAGAATAAAACTGAGAACGATGTCTCAGTTTGTCTCTTTTCCTATTGTCAATGCTTTATTAACATAAAGATACCAGTTATATTCTGAAGAGCTTTCAGATGAAGAATAGGTTTGAGAATTATAAATTAGTTTATCATCCTTAAATACCATTAAAGCTGTACCTAAACTTACATCAAAATCCTTTTGATCTTTATCTACACTTGAATTTAAGGCTGTTTCTTTTTCTTTAACTAGGGCTCTAAATTCAACAGTATCTTTATCATCTTCATCTTCATACCAAGCTGAATCACATAAATATACTAAATCAATATCATAATTTTTAGCTGCGACATTAACTTTATATAGTTCATCTAAGAATGTTCCATCTTCAAATGAGCCATATAAAACATATGTATAATCAGATGATGCTTTTTTACTTACTAGTGAATCATGAGAAATATCTTTATAAACATTGTCTTTTGTTAATGTTGTATAACTTGTTGAATTGTTTGAATTATAAGTTTCAATAGCTTCATTATATTTTGTCAATGATCTTTCTTTTGATGTAGGTAAATTAAGCAGTATTGCCGCTACAATTGCAGCAAATAAACATACTAATAAAATTATCATTTCTTTAGTCCATATGAACTTTGTTTTCCTTTTGCTTTTTGATGCCATATTAAAGCTCCCTTTTTTTAATATATTAATCAATAATTATTAAAATAATTATGTTGTTTGATTCGCTTAAATATTATAGCAAAAACATAAATTTATATCAAGTATAATTTTTCTAACAATAATTTTTCTTTTTATTATTGTTAAAAAATCGTTTTCATAGTATAATTTAACTTGATGAAAGCAATTTCATAAACATAAAATTACTTGGAGAGAAAAAATGAAAGTTTTAATTTGTGCGAGTGAAGGTGCACCTTTTGCAAAAACCGGTGGACTAGCTGATGTTGTTGGTGCGTTACCTAAAGCACTCAAAAAAGAAGGGGTAGATGTTAGAGTAATCATGCCTTATTACAAGAGGATAAAAGAAAAAAACATCGCCTACTATCAAGGTTATTCATATGTAAAAATGGGTAACAGTATGGAATATTTAGGTGTATTTCATGCGATTAGTGAAGGAATTGATTATTATTTTATCGATAGCGAAAGATATTTTAATAGAGATGGACTTTATGGCTACGGTGATGATGGAGAAAGATTTGCATTTTTTAATTTCGCAGTACTAGAAGCCTTAAGGGTTTTAAATTTCTATCCTGATGTCCTACACTGTAATGACTGGCAAACTGGCCTAATCCCTTACATTTTAAAAGCAAATTATTATGGTCATGCTGAATATGCACCAATAAGAACTGTTTACAGCATTCATAATATACAATACCAAGGTAACTTCCCTATGGATATTATGAATATATTATTTATGCCTTATTCTTCTTCTTTAGAATTTGGTAACTGCATTAATTTTATGAAAACCGCAATAATGGAATCAAATTTAATTACTACAGTTTCCCCAACATATAAAGATGAAGTATTGACAGATCAATATGGTTATAGTCTAAATAATGTTTTGGGATTAAGATATTTTGATTTTGAAGGCATATTAAATGGAATAGATACAGAAAAATATGATCCTGAAACTGATAAATTCATTTATAAAAATTATTCAGTAAAGAATGTTGGAACTGGTAAAAAGGCCAACAAAGAAGCATTATTAAAAGAATTTGGGCTTGCAAATGATGATGTTCCTCTATTTGGATTAGTATCAAGACTAGTAGACCAAAAAGGTATCGAATTATTAATGCCTATAATGGATGAAGTAATAAATTACAGCAATGCAAAATTCATTCTTATGGGTTCTGGCGATCAAAAATATGAAGATTTCTTCAGAAGTGTTGAGGCAAAATATCCTGATAGATTTAAATGCTACATCGGATATTCTGATCCTGTAGCTCAAAAGATTTATGCAGGATGTGATGTATTCTTAATGCCATCTAAATTTGAACCATGTGGTCTTGGTCAGATGATTGCAATGCGTTATGGTACACTGCCACTTGTAAGAGAAACAGGCGGACTAAGAGATTCAGTTGAACCATATAATCAATATAATGGCAGAGGAACTGGATTTACATTTACAAATTTCAATTCATATGACTTAAAAGAAGTTATGTTCCTTGCGATAAATACATTTAATAATGATAAGAAAGCATGGAACAAACTTGTTAAACAAGCAATGGAAATGGACTATAGCTGGAAACAATCAGCTTTAGCATATATCAATTTATACAAAAGGCTAGCATAGGAGGAAATTATGGAAACTTTAGCTTTAATTTTAGCAGGAGGAAGAGGATCAAGACTTGATATCCTTTCAGAAAGGAGATCAAAACCAGCAGTACCTTTCGCAGGTAAATATAGAATTATCGATTTTGCCTTATCAAATTGTGCAAATTCTGGTATTTTCCAGATTGGTATCTTAACACAGTATTTACCACTATCACTTAATGAACATATTGGCGTTGGTAAACCATGGGACTTAGACAGACGTGATTCATTTGTAACACTTCTTCAACCTTCTAATTCTTGGTACAATGGTACAGCAGATGCAATTAGAAAGAATCTTGAATTCGTTAAACGTTATGCATCTAAATATGTTTTAATCTTATCTGGTGACCATATTTACAAGATGGATTATTCAAAGATGATTGAACAACATAAGAAAACAGGTGCTGATTTAACTATCGCAGCTAAAATCGTACCACTTGAAGAAGCATCAAGATTTGGTGTTTTAGAAACAAATGACCAATTAAGAGTTCAGCAATTCGTTGAAAAACCTAAAAAACCAAAATCAAATAAAGCATCAATGGGTATTTATGTATTCTCAACTCAAGCATTAGTAGAAGCAATCGAAGCTCATCCTGAAATTGATGATTTAGATTTCGGTATGCACATCATTCCTGAAATGATTAATACTAAAAATGTATATGCATATGATTATTATGATTATTGGAAAGACGTTGGAACATATGAATCATATATTGATGCAAACCTTGAATTATGTCAAGAAAATCCAGAATTAGACTTAAATGATAAAAACTGGAAAATATATACTAAAACTGAAGACCTACCACCAGTTAGAATCGGAACTCACGCAACGATTAAAACATCTTTAATTTCTGATGGCTGTGTAATTGATGGTTATGTTGAAAATTCAGTACTTTCTCCAGGTGTTATAGTAGGAAAGAATTCATCAATCAAAAATTCTATCATCCTTAATGATGTTAAGATTGGTGAGAACTGTAAAATTGAAGACACAATCATCGATAAAGAAACCGAAGTTGGTAATGATTCAGTTATCGGTATCGGTAGCAGAAAAGTACCTAATGGTGAAGTACCTAACAAACTTTCCTCAGGTATCAATGTAATTGGTAAAAAACTTGTATTACCTGAAGGCTTAGTTGTTGAAAGAAATGTAAGAATGATTTCTTCTTCTACTAGAAAAGAAGTCGTATTACCAGATCCAAGAATTAAATCTGGAGAAACTGTTAGATAATTAAGTAATAAAAAAAGAATTGAAAATCAAAATCAATTCTTTTTTTTGTCTAAAATTTTAGCAACGGTAATTTTTAGCTAAACCACCAGTACTTGTTTCTCTATATCTTGTTGGTAAATCCTTACCTGTTTCAAGCATTGTTTCAACAACTGTATCAAAGGGGATTTTTGATGAGAAATTGTTCAAATATACTGCAAGTCCAAAAGCATCAAGCGCTCTTAGAGCCGCAACAGCATTCCTTTCAATACAAGGAATTTGAACAAAGCCACCTACTGGATCACATGTTAAGCCAAGGTGGTGTTCTAATGCAATTTCTGCAGCATTGGAAATTCTCTTTAAAGAAGCACCAGAAAGCTCAGCCTGAAAAGCTGCCGCCATTGAGCATGCAGAACCAATTTCAGCCTGACATCCGGCCTCAGCGCCAGAAATTGAGGCGTTAGTCTTTATAAGATTGCCGATTAGACCAGCTGTCTTAAGGGCGTTGATAACATCTTTATGAGTAATTAAGAGACCTCTTTCTCTTGCAAAAGGAATTACATCAAGTGCAGTTCTTACAACCGCAGGTAAAACTCCGGATGCTCCGCAAGTTGGTGCAGTTACAATAACATGACCACTTGCATTTTCTTCAGCGACCGCATATGCATAAGCAACTGTTTTTCTTCTAAAATCCTGTGATAAGTCAATATTAGAATGTAATCTATAATACAAGAATTGGGCTTTTCTTTCTATTTTTAATGGTCCAGGTAATTCTCCTTCTGCCTCAAGTCCTCTAACTACACTATCCATCATCGCCTGATAGACCTCTTCCATGTAATCATTGATATCATTATCTTCACACATATCAACATATTGCCATAATCTCATATTGTTGTTTTCACAATATGTAATAATGTATCTTAATTTAGAAAGAGGATAAACATCTTTTAAATTATTTTCTTCATTTGCGATTTCAATAGCGCCACCGCCAACTGAATAAAATCTCATTTTATATTCCTTATCATCCTTATAACCTACAATATCCATAGTATTAGGATGTTCTACCTCTTTTAACTTATCAAATTTAACATTTGTTTTATAATTAGATAAAGTTTTGATGATAATTTTATCAGTTGAGTGCCCTTCTCCTGTTAGTGCCAAAGAACCATATAATGTTACATCTATATTATCAACATCAGGATATCTTTTGACAAATTCAAGGCAAGCATTTTTAGGTCCAATTGTATGGCTTGATGAAGGACCATTTCCTATTCTAAATAGTTCTTTAATTGAATGCAATTTAACACCACTCCTATCAAATAAACATAATATAATAATTTTTAGAATTCTTCTAATTCATATTTTCTGCTGCCATGTCCTATAGATTCAGCATATTCTAAAATATGTCTTCCGTTTTGTCTTTCAACTCTTGCGATAAAATGGTCTCTACCTGGATCATCGCTAGACCAAATCAAATCAATACATGCCTGATCAAGTGATACCGGATCAAGTGATGCTAAAATACCGATATCCTTCATACATGGTGCCTCAGGATTAGAATCACAGTCACAGTCAACTGATAAATTATTCATGACATCAATATAAACTATCTTTCCACCGATGCTGTCAAAATAATCAGCAACTGCCTTAGATGCTTCAGCCATTGATTCTAAGAAAGCGTTCTGTTCTGGCAAGTTACTCCACGTATATTTGGCATCTCTTATTTTGCCTGCAGTATGAATATAGCCTTTACCATTTCTAGATGCAATGCCGATAGACTGATTTTTAAGTACTCCACCAAAACCACCCATTGCATGACCTTTGAAGTGAGCTAGATTTATTATTGAATCATAGTTTTTTATATTCTTGCCTACTATATCATATTCAAGATGTTTTCCATTATAAACCGGAATTTCAATTTCGCCATCAGAATCCATTATATCTACCGATGCAATTTTATTGAAGCCATGAGCTTCTATAGTTTTTATTTGAGCATTTTATTTGATTTTCCATTTTATATAATATTTATTTAATAAAATAAATTTATATATTTTTATGGACTTAAATTTTATCTACTTTTAATGGGGATTGGGGATTGGGGAT
>CAKZZJ010000136.1 GCA_937885165.1 uncultured Caryophanales bacterium | reverse complement strand
ACGTGACGGGCATGTCGCCGGTGCGGAAGTGCTCCATAACGTCCTGACTGAAGCGTTGCAGTAGGAAAAAAGAACACTGCCATAAAGCTTAATTGCGACACTCTGGAATACGAATATGCACCCCTTGAACTGGGAGACTACCGCTTTGTCGTTATGAACACAAACAAACAGAGGCGGCTTGCAGACAGTAAGTACAACGAACGAAGGGAACAGTGCGAAAAAGCCCTTGAGCTTCTTCAAAAATCTGGCTGTAAAATTAAGGCACTGTGCGATTTAACTCCTGATGAATGGGAAAAAGTAAAATGCAAAACTGGATTATTTAGTACAGATAAATGGAAAACTGACAAAACAGGATTAGCAGTAACAGAAGATAAATTAAAAGCAGGAACATATAAAATCGATGAAATTGAGCTTCCAACAGGATTCTTACAATTAGAAAATGAATTAACATTTAAAATTAATAGAAGTAATAAAACACTTGAATTTGATGAAGATTACGATGCTTATATAACAATTACAGTTGGAAATGAACAACCTACTGGAACTATAAAACTAGATAAATCAGTAGCAATAAGACAAGATGTTGATACATCTCTTGTTGATATATCAGATTTAAGTAAAATTAAATTCAAATTAACTGCAAAAGAAAAAATTATTGACTATGCAGATGGAAGTACAATTTATGAAAAAGGTCAAGAAGTAGGTCAATATAATTTAACAAAAGAAGGAAAATTAGAAGTTAAGAAACTTCCAATGGGAAAATATGAATTAGAAGAAATTGAAACATTAGATGGTCTTGTATTAGATAATACAAAACACGAAATTGTATTTAAACAAGAAGATACAACAACTAAAGTTTATACAAACGAAGAAAAATTTGTAAATGATACAACACTTGTAGAATTTTCTAAAACAGATATTACTGGAGATAAAGAACTAGAAGGTGCTACATTAACAGTAACAGATAATAATGGAAATATTATTGATAGATGGGTATCAGGAGAAAAAACACATAAGATAGAAGGTTTAAAAGCTGGAGAAAAATATACATTAAAAGAAGAAATACAAGTAGATTCTTATGTTAAAGCAACAGATATAGAATTTACAGTAGAAAATACAAAAGAAATTCAAAAAGTAACTATGATAGATAAAGTTGTTGATATGAGTAAAGTAGATATTGGTGGAAATGAAATAGAAGGAGCAGAAATGCAAGTTTTAGATCATGAAGGCAATATAGTAGATGAATGGGTGTCAAGTAAAGAAGCACATAAAATTAAGAATTTGGAAGAAGGCAAATCATATATTTTACATGAAGAAGTTTGTGTAGATGGATTTGTAAAAGCAACAGATGTTGAGTTTGAAGTAACTACCGATAAAGAAACACAGCATTTGGAAATGGTTGATAAAATCGTTGAAATGAGTAAAGTAGATATAGGTGGCGAAGAAATAGAAGGTGCTACAATACAAGTTCTTGATGAAGAAGATAATGTAATAGATGAATGGGTGTCAGGAAAAGAAGCTCATAAAATAAGTGGTTTAGAAGAAGGTAAATCTTATAAATTACATGAAGAAGTTTCTAGTGGATATTTCGTAAAAGCTACAGATGTAGAATTTGAAGTAAGCTATGACAAAGAAACACAACATTTAGAAATGGTAGATAAAATCGTAGATGTTATAAAAACAGATATGGTAAATGGCGAAGAAGTTGAAGGTGCTGAATTAGTTGTAACAGATGAAGAAGGCAATGAAATTGATAAATGGACATCAACTAAAGAGCCACATCATGTTGTAGGTTTAGAAGAAGAAAAGACATATACCTTAACTGAAACCACTTGTCCTTATGGATACGAGGTTGCAGAAAGCATAACATTTACAGTAACTACTGATAAGGAAACACAATTAATTGAAATGAAAGATATGCCAATATTAAAATCAGTTCAAGTAGAAAAAATTGATAAAGATACTGGAGAACATATTAAATCTAATAAATTTACATTTGGAATCTTTGAAGATGAAGAATGTACTAAATTAATCAAAGAAGCAGGTGCAAATGAATTTGAAGGAACTGCATTATTTGAAGATTTAAGATATGGAACATTTTATATCAAGGAACTAAAAGCTCCGTTAGGATATAAACTTTCTAATCAAGTAGTAAAAATTGAAATTAATGATGATGGTGTATTTGCTGATGGTGTTTCATTAGAAGAAACAGAAGGTATATATAGTTTTGTATATTACAATTCATTACTACCAGCTGTTCAAACAGGAAATGAAACAAATTATGCCTTATTATTAGGTATTGCAGCGATTGCAACAGTAGGTATTATAGGTGGAACTATATTACTTAAACGTAAGAAAAATAATTAGAATTAGAGTGGCTTAAAAACCACTCTTTTTCACATTCAAAGGAGGAATTTTGGTACACGCAAATATTATATATAGTAATAGAGAAATACAAGAGATATTAAGAAATAAAATAAAAGAAGGTACATTATATTTAATGTATGATGATATATTCTTTGAAGAAATCAATAAAAATGAAAATATAAGTAGAGAATTTTATTTGATTTCAAGAAAAATAACAAATCCTATAAATGTTATTAAACATATATCTTTTAAATTAAAAGATGATTATACAAGTAAAGAAATATATGAGTTAGTTGAGTTGCTACGAAGAAGAACGACAATATTACTAACTTTATTTAATACGAAAGAAAAAGAATGTGATTTATTATTTATTAGCAACGAATATGATTTAGAATTAGAGCATTATATAAACAACATTCTTGAAATTGAGGATATATAATGAGTAGTCAAATTTTAAAATATAAAGATGCTTATTTTTATTCATATATAAAAAGTTTAATAAAAGAATATGCTATAAAGCATCAGGATAGAATTTTGATGAAATATGTAGATTCTGATAGCCTAAAAACAGATGAGATTTTAAATAATTTAGATAATGAAAAGTTTTTAAGTAATGATAAATTAGAAATTGATATTGTTAAATTTATAGAAAAATATTTAGTTAAGACTAAAAGTTATATTGATTTTAAAAATAACAAAGTATTTATTTTAGATAATTTACTTAAAAATGCTAAAGGCTATAATGAAAAAGGCGAAATAGTGGATATAAAACTAAATTTAAAACAAAAAGAAATAGTTATAAAACAATATAATGAAAGTTTTGATGATGAAGTAAAACATTATATTGAAAATAATAGTGATGAATTTGAAGAAATATTTATTGCGAATAACAATATGCAATTTGAAAAATTATTTCCTAAAACTTATGTAGAAACATTAAAAGAACAAGCTATTACTCATTTTAAAACAGATGGTGTAATGGAGGCTGTTAGATATGGTTTAGCATATCCAGAAGAATTAAAATCAGCTATGAGTAGGCAATATGTGAATAATAATAAGTTTAAAACATTGCTTGTATTTAATAATAATAAAAACATTTTAGGATTAACGAAAGAGAATTTTAAAGAAGAAACAAAAGAGCAAGAAATTGAGAAAACACAAGAAAAACAAACAATTGAAAAACAAAAGACAAAAGAAAAAAATTGGGCATCTATCTTTATTACTTTATCAGGTAATGAAAAAGAAACCTATAAAGGAATTTATTTACCAATATCAGATGAAAATGTTTTATATATTCCAAAGCAATTATATAAAAAGAATAATGACAGAATTGAAATACTAGATAACAAAAGAAATGCAGCAACTATAAGTGAATACAAAATTGATAATGAAGAACATAAGAAAACTTGGATTGCTAAAATCGGAATTGATGAATTTTATCATAAATATTATCGATTATATGAAATTCAAAAAGAAAAAGAGGTGATGGCTTATGCAGGCAACTAATAAAAGTGATGCAACACAAGTTTATGAAGGTGCTGTAAAATCATCAAGAACAGGTGCAAAAGGAACATTAAAGTATATTCTAAAACCACTTACTATATTTGGCTATCATTACTTTATAGAAGGTATAAGAGCAGTTCAAAAAGATGGACCAACAAAAGAATTAGAAAAAATCACTAACTTATCTTATGAAGAAACAATAAAAGTAATGGAAAAATGCCAACAAGATGGTGTTAGAGTAGTTGCGACAGAAAGAACATTATCAAAAGAAAATAGTGAATTTGGAAAGAAAAAATCACTATATCAACAAAAGAAAATAACAAAGTACGCAAGAAGAATAAAGCATTTAAGTAATTTCAAAGCAGATCATCCTAAAGTGGCTAAAATTCTTCAAATGGATTCTTTAATTAAAAAGAATGAATCAAAACAAAAAGAAGAACAAATAAAGCACAAAAATAAACATTATAACGTTTATTTTAATAAATCTAAAAGGGATTATATGTCTGCTAGAATTGCTGATGTAATAGAATTAAGAACTGGTATTTCACAAAAGTTATTTGATGAAACAACTGGTAAAGCAATAGAAAACTTACAAAAAGAAGGAAAAGTAAAATTAAATTCTCAACAACTAGAAGAATTTTCTAAAGAATACAAACTTCATGAATTTGGAAGTGTAGATCCAGATAAATTTAAAAAAGATTATTGTATTCACGAACTACCATTTTCAGCTTATATGAGTATTAAAGATGACTTGGAAGCTACTGATATTCAATATGCTGCAAAAGTAACTAAAGACAATGATGATAAAGAAATTATTAATATCTATATGGATAATAATGATTTAGAAAGATATTGTGAATTAGGCTTTAATAATTATGGGAAAATAAGAGTTTATGGTAGTGAAAATAAAAATTTGCAATGGAGTATTAATTCACAAGATGAATTGGTAACATTTACAACTAAAATTGGTAAAGATGAAAGAGAAACATATTCTAAATTAAGTGGAAAAAACTATGTTATGAAAAGGCAGGATAATGAATGTCTATGGACAGTTTTGAAAAAAGATTTAGAAGAATTGGTTGAAACGGAAAAAAAAAGAGATGTAGTAGGTGAGGAATTAGAAAAATATCACATACTAGAAAACAATATTGAACTTACTGATAATACTAAAGAGATAGAAGTTGATTTAGATGTAGAAAAAGAGGTAGGTGATGAGTAGAATTGCTTGTTAAGAAGCAGAAAAAAAATTCGTTTATCATTCTATCTATCGTATTTATTATAATATTCTATTATATGTTAAGAGTAACAACATTGGTAGAATTAAATAATGGTAATTGGAGTTTTGAGATATTTTCCACTTGCCTAAATGAGTTATATAAAATAGCCACACCAATATCATTTACAACTAATAACGTTGTGATGTCATTAGGTGTGGCTTTTTTTGTTTTAATGCTATATGAAACATACAAAATGCAAAACAAGAAAAATATTCAAGAAAATACATATCGGTTCTGCAGAATGGAAAAGTCCAAAAGATATTAAAAACAAGAGAGATAAGGATTTTGAAAATAATATGATTCTTACTCAAACTGAACTTGTTTCTAAAAATATGAAAAAAAGTGGAATGAATAGACATGTCATTTTGCTTGGACGTCCTGGAACTCGGCAAATCAAGATATTATTTTAAGCCAAATATTTTAAGTGCTAATGGTTCTATAATTGTTACTGATCCAAAGCGGTGAGCTCCTTCGTGATTGTGGTAATTCACTAAAGAAAAAAGGTTATACAATTAAGGTATTAAATTTAGATGAGAAAAGTCATTCAAATCATTATAACCCTATTGTATATGTTAAAAAGCAAGAAACATTTTATGATGTTTTAGAATATGAAGATAACCACCAAATACAAGAAGATGATGTAATGACTTTAATAAATACTTTAATTGCAAATACCAAAGTTGAAGGTATAGATAGCACAACAGGAGATCCATTTTGGATTAAAGCTGAAATGATTTATCTTCAAGCATTGTTTTATTATGTAATAAGACACTATGATAGAGGGCACCAGAATTTTACTACTATATTAAAACTAATAAGGTTAAGTAGTCCAAATAATAATGGTGTATCCGAGCTTGATAGTCTATTTCTTGAATGGGAAGCATTAGAGCCAGATGCTATTGGTGTAAAACAATATAAGCATTTTAAAGTTGCAGCAGGAACACCTAAAATGATGAGTACAATTATAATGACAGCGACAGCTAGACTTGCAGTATTTAATATAAAAGAAATACACGAACTAACAGATGATGATGATATGGAACTTGAAAGAATTGGTATGCCATTAGATGACAATGATCCAATTTTGAAAGAAATAAATGAGAACTCTGAAAAGAAAGTTGGTAATGGTAAAATTGCAATATTTGTAATTACAAAACCAAGCGATCGGAACGTTCTCATTTTTAGCAAGTATATTCTATTCACAAGTTTTTAGCATGATTGATGAAAATGCAAAAAAATGTGGTGGAAGTTTGCCAACACCATTAGAGATTTATATGGATGAGTGGGCGCAACTACGGAGAAATACCACGATTTGTTGAAGAACTTGCATATTTAAGAGGTTTAAATGTTGGTATAACAATAGGTCTTCAATCATTAAGCCAATTAAAGAAAAAATATAAAGATAGTTGGGAATCTGTTTTAGATTGTGTGGATTCAATATTATTCTTGGGAAGTTCGGCAAAAGAAAGTTTAGAGTATATGGTTTCTCTATTACGGCAAGAAAACCTGGTATAAAAAATCTACTGGTAGAACTTTCTCGAAACAGGGTTCATCTAGTACAAATTGGGATGTAGTAGGTAGAGAACTTGCTACACTAGATGAATTGTCAGTAATGCCAAGTGGCTATTGTGTATTATTTATTGCAAGAGTAGGTGCTTTTTATTCAAAACTATTTGATTTAAAAAGTCATCCAAATTATTCAGAACTTTATGAACCTTGGCTAAAAAATATTGAAAAAATATATAACCATAAAAGAGAGTTGGAATATCAAATAAATTCTAATTATAAATTACTTTGTGATTTAGGTCTTGAATTTGCAAGACCCGTTGAAAAACTAAAGATAGAAAATGTTAATGATAACGAATTGAAAAAGTTGTATAAAACAGAAGTTATACAGTATGAAGATAATTAAATTTAAAAACAATAATTTTATTAAATATAATTATATGTTACAAGCATT
>CAKZZJ010000135.1 GCA_937885165.1 uncultured Caryophanales bacterium | reverse complement strand
AATAAATAAATTAATTAATTCTTTAGTACTATTTAATATAGCATTTGCTTCAGCATGAACAACATATGGATATTTTGTATTTAGATAATTTTTATCAGTTTTACCCCATGGATATACTTTATCATCACAGCCCCTTGGGAAACCGTTATAGCCGATAGCGATGATTCTTTTATCATCATTGACTATACTAGCACCCACTTGAGTAGATGGGTCCTTGCTGCGTTTTGCAGAAAGTAATGCTACACCCATGAAATATTCATCCCAGCTTATATGCATAAATAACCCTCCTTATGGATTTAGTCTATCTGGTCCTCTAAATAAGAACATTGAATCTTTTATGCCTTCATTGAATATAAGCATTGTGATTCTATCAACACCTATACCAAATCCACCATGAGGAGGACATCCGTATTTGAAGAAGTCAAGATAGAATTTAACATCTTCATCAAGGCCTTTTTCTTTTGCCTGAGCTTTTAAAATTTCATATCGATGTTCTCTTTGAGCACCTGTTGTAATTTCACAGCCCTTCCAGATTAAGTCATATCCACAAGGTACGCCTTTTTCATCTCTCATATGATAAAAGGCCCTATTTTCTTTTGAATATCCTGTTATGAATAAAAATTCATGATTAAACATATCTTTAGATAATTTAGCTACTAATCTTTCGCCTTCAGTTGTAAGATCACCTTTTTCAGATTCTGAGACCTTATAGCCATAACGCTTTTCAAGTTCATCATATACATCATGTAAATCCATAACAGGGAATGGCAGTGTTGGAACAACTAAATCAATATCATAAACCTTCTTGATTTCATCTTTATATTTTTCACTTGTCTTTCTTAGTGCATATTCAAGCATTTCTTCTTCCATCTTCATAACATCTTTATAAGATTTTATGTATGAAAATTCAAGATCAAAACCTGTAAATTCAGTTGCATGTTTACGTGAGGCAAATTTTTCCGCTCTAAATACTGGGCCTGATTCATAAATACGCTCAAAGCCTGCTGCCATAGCCATCTGTTTATAAAACTGTGGTGATTGGGCAAGATATGCGTTTCTATCAAAATAGTCAACCTTAAATACACCGGCACCACTTTCTGATTCAGCGCCGATTAATTTTGGTGTGTGAATTTCAATAAAATCTCTTTCATTTAGGAATTCTCTTGCCTTATTGATGAAATAAGACTGAACCTTAAACATCAGTAAATTCTTATCAGTTCTTAAATCTATCCAGCGGTAATCTAATCTCAAATCGATATTTGTCTCTTCTCCTTTTGGCGCGACAATTGGAGAAGGTTCTGCGACGCTTTCTATTTTTATTTCATCAGGATACATCTCCATACCATTTAACTTAACATATTCACTTTCCATAATTAAGCCTTTAGCACTTATTACTGAATCAATTGTTATTTTATCTAAAGTATCGATTAAATCCGGATGCTTTTCTTTTTCAATAGTTAACTGAAGTTTTGATGACTGATCTTTTAAAACAATAAAACACATTGTTTTTTTGTTTCTTATATTTTCAACAAAGCCTGCAACTTCATTTACTTCACCTAATTTTATGTTTTTAATCATTGTTCTCATTTTAATTACCTTCTTTACAACTTCTACATTTACTATTAGCCCCTAATTTATTTAGAACATAATTATATACTTCATATAACCCAATAGTTTCTTGTATATCAGTAGTATTATCCTTGATATTGATTTTAAATTCATCAAGTTCATTATCTCCTAAAATACAAGTAAATAATGAATTCATTTTGTCTTAAAATTCAAGG
>CAKZZJ010000134.1 GCA_937885165.1 uncultured Caryophanales bacterium | reverse complement strand
TTTACCATATGGCCTGGCATAGCCCATTCACTTCTGTCTACTTCTTTTAATAGTTTTGATAAATTATCTAAATATAATACTTTCTTTATTCCCTGATAAGCCTGAAATAATGAAGCATCTTCGTCAACTATCAATTTTTCATATACTTTATTGATTTTATCAGGATAACCCATCTTGATAACCATTGTAGATAATTTTAAGATAGCTTTTTCTTTAGTAGCTTCTTCTAAAAAGTCATTGTTTTTTACACGCTCTTTATACATTTCAATTATCTTTTTAACTAAAGATACGATATCTTTTTTAGCTTCTTCGCCAAAATACTTTCTACCATAATATACACCTACTGCTTCAGCAAATAATCTTGATGAAAGCTGATATGCCTGTTTTTCAACAACAGGGTCTTTTTCAACACCCATAAGTGTTCTTCTATATGTTGTTGAAATTGTATGTAAATCAACTGATAGAAAGCTTGCCGCATTAAGCAATGTTTTTACATAAGCCCAGTGCTTATATAAATCGAAATTTTCTTCATTGAAATAAAAATTAAATTCTTTTATTGCTTTTAAATCATATGCGATAACTTCATTTGGAGTTTTATCATTATAAAATGATTTTAATAATTTATCAAAATCAAACGGTTTAAGATAACAGCAAGCATCTTTATAAGAAATAGGATTATAATTTTTTACATAATCAGCCCATTCCAACTGGCTTTTGACTTTCTTGGCGATTAAAGAATCAAATTTTACTGTATCTTCTAAAAATTTATTTTGTTCTTCTTCAGTTAGTTCAGTATATTTTAGTGCTTCTTTTGCAGCAGCTACCCAAATTCCCAACAATTGTTTTCCTGCTGCATTATCTTCACCATAATAACTTGTATCAGGTAAGATTAAACTTGGTCCTAATATTACAAATGCATTTTTAGTTGCATCTTTCATGTTTGGATCTACACCAAAATTAAAAGGTAGATTTACACCATTTTCAGCTAAAAAAGAAGCATTATTATTTAAATCATCTACATCCTTTAATTCATTTATTTTAGAAAGTAAAGGAAGTACTGGACTAACACCTTCTTTATTTCTTCTGTCTGTATCTATAACCTTCTTATATAATTTTACAGCTTCATTCATCTCTTTGATGTCAGTTTTATCTTTACCTTCAGAAAAATCTTTAAAATCTTTCATCAATAATTTTTCAACACCTTGATCAAGTTCACTGAAGCCTCCAGCTGTAGGCCTGTCACTAGGTATAACTGCTGTTTTAAGCCACTCACCATTGACTGCTTCATATAAATCATCTTGTATTCTTACTTCGCTTTGCATATTTCATTTCTCCTCTTCTTCTAATACTATACTTTGACTAACTTCTATTGATCCACAATTAGGGCACGTTTTCGCTTTTAATTGTGCATTTCTGCATATTGGGCAACCAAAAGCACCGACAGTAATAAAACTATTGATAGGATGAGGATGTTCTTTAATTTCAACATCAAATTCATAATTACATTTCCTACATTTGTAATGCATATAAATTAGTCTCCGTATGTAAATTTCTTAGATGCTATTATAACATTTTATGTTAGTTGTGTCAAAATACATATAAAAAAGTTAAAATAAAAGATTGCAATGCCTATGCCATTGCAACCAGTAGAATAATTTAATATCTATAATTTAAATATTTTTTATGATAAAATCAACTGTTTTTGATATTTGTTCTTCTTTTGAAATTGTAGCTATACCATCACCAGACTGATTACCATAAGAGCCAAACTGTGCATGGTTTCC
>CAKZZJ010000133.1 GCA_937885165.1 uncultured Caryophanales bacterium | reverse complement strand
GATATGCCTTCCATATCAAATATATATAATCTTTTTAGATGTTCTTCTATCCCCCTTGATATACCCCAAAAATCAGATAGTGGTCTATGGTTCCATAATTCACGTTTGAATTTTTCTTCAGTTAGCCAGCCAATCCCATCTTTCGCACTTTTAGCTGTAATATCTAAAGCTATTTTAGCCAAATACATATTTGAGCCAATTCCGCAGGTGGCAGGGATATTAAGTTTATCTTTTATTTCTTTAATCAGTTTTAAGGCAAGAGGTTTAGCTTTGGTTTTATAGATTTTTAAATAATCTGTAACATCGATAAATGATTCATCAATTGAATAAACATGAATATCTTTTTTATCAAAATAATTAAGATATATTGAATATATCAAAGCATTATATTCAATATATTTTTTCATTTGTGGTTTAGCGATAATAAAATCAATATTTTTGGGTATTTGAAACAATCTACATCTATTTTTTATTCCCATCTTTTTTAGTGATGGGGATACTGCAAGGCATATTGTTTTTTCAGTTCTTGATGCATCAGCAACAACTAAATTAGTAGTCATCGGATCAAGGCCTCTTAATGAGCATTCTACAGAGGCAAAAAATGATTTCATATCTATTACAAAATATACTCTATTTTCCATTTTTACCTCCGTATTCGATTAAATAAAAGTGCCACAATGAAGAGGCTTGATTAAAATAATATCAAAAAGCACCATAAAGTTGATTATATTGCTAAATTTATGGCGTATTTCACAATAGCTCCACACTTCTCTTTTCCAATAAAAAATCAATAATATTTATGTGGGCAATGCCGTCTCTTGAAAAATCAAATTTATCTAAGCTAAAAACGTATTTTGGCGCATTATCCTTTATATGATTAAATGCTCCAAATTCACGATTAATAGTTTCTTCTGATGCAAGTAGATATGATACCTGAATAAAGCATTTCTTTCCCATGCCATTTGTTACAACAAAATCAACTTCACCAAATTTGGTTTTCCCAAAAAATACAATATACCCTCTTTTTATTAGTTCATTATATAATACATTTTCAAGAACAAAACCATTTGCAATATTAACATAATTTCCATTAATTGTAATGAGGCTAGTATCCATTGCATATTGTTTTTCATAATAAGTGAGTTTTTTCTTGCCATTAATATCATATTTTTTAACTCTTGAAATGAGGCATGCTTTTTCCATCTTATCTAGATATCGATATAATGCCTTTGATTCTAATAACTCATTATTTTCTTTTTTAAATGTTTTTACCACATTATCTATTGACAATTCTTTTCCAGAATTAGATAAAACATATGAAGAAAAAAGATTGAAATTATGGGAATTAATTTTTGATTGAGACGTAACAATATCTCTTTCTACGATTCCTGTATATGTTTGTATTATGTAATTTCTTACATTTTCATTTGTAAAAGAAAAACGCAATGGCAATCCGCCCCATCTAATATAATCTTGAAATGATAAATCTATATTATTATCTTTCTCTTTATAAAAATAGTCGTATGCTTCTTTAAAAGAAAATGGTAATATCTTAAATTCAATGCATCTACCAACTAATAATGTTGCTAATCTCCCTGATAATAATTTCGAGTTGCTACCAGTAACAAAAATAGATACATTGTATTCTACACGTAAAGAAGATAAGGCTTTTTCAAAAGATCTTACATGTTGTATTTCATCCAAAAAAATATAATATTTGTCTTTATTGTTTATCTGTTTTCTAATATAAGTAAGTAATTTTGTGTATGTGTTTATTTTTTGAAATTTCTCGTTTTCAAAATTTATCTCAATTACATTACTTGTTTTAGTAATTTGAATTATTTCATCTCTAATTTGGGATAGAATAACTGATTTGCCAACCCTTCTCATTCCAGTTATAACTTTTATTATATCAGCTTCATAGAATTCTCTTATTCTTTTTAAATAATCTTCTCTTACAAGCATCGACTACACCTCCACTAAAATAATAACAAAAATGCGCCATAAAATCAATCATTTTGGAAAAATTATGGCGCATTGTTTATCAAATCAAATAACAACATCTCCATTTTCCTATAAAGAGGATTCTAGCTAATGATGATATTAAAAAGGCTACCATGATTAATTTACTCGGTAGCATTTTTTCTAAATATTATAAAAATAAGTCTAATATTAAACACAATAAGAAAAACGAAATTATAAAACCACCCATTATTCCTAATGAGAGCAATATCACTTTATAAAACTTGAGTTTAGTCGTTTTTATTAATTATAAATAATGAAACAAGAAAACAAGCAATACAAGATCCAGCGAATAACAAGCCCACCATACTTTGTGCAAAAGAAACATCAGTGCTTGCCCCAGTCCAACTATCTATACAAGATATCAAACCAATAATGATATATTTTATTATCTTAATTTAATCACTTTCCAATTTCCTTTTTTATCAGAACCATCTCTTATTATACACCCTTTTTCTTTAAGTGTTTTTATATATCTTTCAGCTGTTTTCTTGCTTTTACCAATTATTGAGGAAATATCTAAAGCAGTTATTTGCGGATTTTTCATTATTTCATCTAATATTTTCATTTCGATTTCTGCCAATTCATTATTTACACCGACATTTACGCCGACATTCATTGTCGCTAATTAAGTAAAAACCCCATAAATTCGATGTTTTTCATCTAGAAAATCGTTCATAGAAGATGCGTCATAATGTGACACTATTTATTAATTTTAGTCTTCTTTTTTATCTTCTTTTGGATCTGCTGTACCACAGGCTGGAGATGCTTCTTCAGTTTTTTCTTCCAAAACTGGCTCTTCAGGTTTAGTTTCTTTTGGATCTTCTGCGCCACATGCTGGAACTTCAGTTACAACGTGATTAACAGTTGGTTCTAATTTTTCAACATGAACAAAGCCTTTTGGTTTTTCAGATGTAACAACTGTATTTTTAACTAAATAACCTTTTTCGATTAATTCTTCTTCAGTCATACTAGGATATAAAGCTTTAAAATCTTCATTACTTTCAGTTACTACTGTTAAGCCTTTTTCTTCAGCCATCATATCGATAAGTTCTAACATCCATTTAGCTTTTCTTTCTGTTTTAGTTTTATAAAGGAATGGAGTTTCCTGATAAGCTTTCTTATCACTGACATTCTTTCCTTTATATTTAGTTCCTTCTAATTTTTCAGGATCTAATGCCAAATATAATGCAAGTTGCTTACCTGATATTTTTATCTGAGCTAGCATATCACGTTTAATTCTGAATTTTTCAGCAGTTTTTGTTTGTTTGACAACTAAACCATAAGATAATAATTTATTTTTTACTTCTGAATAATAATCTTTGACATTATCTAATGCCTGACATAATTTGCATTCATAAGATCTTTTAACTCTAGTAACTAAATATTGATGAGTAACTTCATCATATTCTACTACAACAGAACCACCACTCTGGCTAGATGAATTATCACCTTCATCTTCAGAGTCATCATTTTCTTCTTCAGAATCTTCATCTTCTTGTTCTTCTTCAGATTCTTCTTCCTGTACTGGTTCTTCAACAGGAGCTTCTTCAGGTTCTTCCTCTACTGGAGCTTCTTCAGTTGGCTCTTCCTGTACTGGTTCTTCAACAGGAGCTTCTTCAGGTTCTTCTTCCTGAACTTCTTCAGCTGGCTCTTCCTGTACTGGTTCTTCAACAGGAGTTTCTTCAGGTTCTTCTTCCTGAACTTCTTCAGTTGGCTCTTCCTGTACTGGTTCTTCAACAGGAGCTTCTTCAGTTTCTTCTGGGTCTGCTGTGCCACACGCAGGTGCTGGTTCTTCTTTAACCTTTTCTAGCTTAACTTCTTTGTTAGTTTGATATACAACTTCTTCTATATCTTTAAAAGGCTGAACTAAATCATTATAGTTTAGGAAAACATTACCTACTACTACGGCAACAATTCTTATTGCATCTGTTGCATCCTTTACCTTGACAACATCACCAGGTTTTAGTGTATAACCTTTAGGACCAAACATATATACCTTACTGGTTTTGTTATATATAATACCCACTGCCTCAGTTCCGCCATCCACATTTTCAAAGTTGTATTCATTTGCTTTAGAAAGGCCAAGTTCACTGATTTCTTTAATTCTCTTTGAAACTTTAGCTTTTTCTCTTTCTTCTTTTTCTTCTTTTGTAACTTCAACTTTCTCTTGCTTTTCAGGTTTTGTTACATTTCTTTCTTTTGCAGAAGATAATTCTCCCATCTTTCTATTTTCATTCTTTGTTTCTTCTTCAGGATATTTTTTATCAAAATGCTTTTTGACTAAATAAACACCTAAAACTACTAATGCCGCAAATACTAATACTGAGAAAACGACTATTAGTATAATCCATACTGTATCCATATATAAATTCTCCCTTTTTTAAACGTTTACTAAAAGAAAGTATAGCACATTTTTTTATTCTATTCTAGTGTTGATTTAAATCTTTATTTAAAATACATAATAAGATTTTATTAAATTAGACCTTGTTAATTTTTTTATCAATCTTCTCTAAATATTTACATACATCCATTAAAATAAGAAGTCTATTTTTAAAATAAAATTCAATAACTATTTCTTTATTTATATGTTTTAATTTAACATTATGATCATTTTTGAATAGATTAAATAAATAATAACCATCCATATCCTCACTTGCTTGAAAACTAAATTTAAGTGATAAGACATCATTATTCTTTTCTATTTTATAAATATCTAATTTTTTAGCAAAATTATCCATAAGTTTTTCATACATATAGATAATTAAATCATTAGGAATCTCTCCGAATCTATCTTCTAATTCTGCCTTTAAATCATCGACCATCGCAAATGATGAAATCTTAGATATCTTCTGATGGAATTTGATTTTTAAATCATCACTTGAAATATAATTATTATCAATACTTCTTGAAGCAATAGGCTCAAAATCAATTTCTTTAGTCTCTTCCTTATTATCTTTTTTATTTAATTCTTCATCAAGTATCTTTGTATACATATCAATCCCAACTGATTCAATAAAACCAGACTGTTCCATACCTAAGATATCACCCGCACCACGGATTGATAAATCACGCATCGCTATTTTAAAGCCACTTCCTAATTCATTGAATTCTTTTATTGTAGATAATCTTTTTTCTGCTTCAACGGTTAATTCTTTTTTAGGTTCATACATCAAATAAGCATATGCGATTTTATTGCTTCTACCTACTCTACCTCTTATTTGATACATCTGGGCAAGACCAAGCCTGTCTGCATCATGAATTATAAGTGTATTGGTCTCAGGCATATCTATACCTGTTTCGATTATGGTTGTGCATAACAAAACATCAAATTTCTTATCAATATAGCCTTGAATTCTTTTTTCAATTTCATCTTTATTCAATTTCCCATGAATGATTGTAATTCTTGCCTCAGGTACCAGCATATTTAAATATTTTGCTTCTTCATCAATCGTTTCAGTAAAATTATAGAGATAAAATACCTGACCGCCCCTGTTGATTTCTTTTATTATCGCATCTGATATAATCTTATCATTTCTTTCAAGAACATATGTCTGAATAGGATATCTATTTTTAGGTGGTGTCTCAATCATAGATAAATCTTTTATTCCGACCATAGACATTTGAAGTGTTCTTGGTATCGGAGTAGCAGTTAATGTAATACAGTCAACATTAACTTTTAATTCTTTTATTTTTTCTTTATGAGTTACACCAAACCTTTGTTCTTCATCAATTATCAATAAACCTAAATCCTTGAATTTAATTTCATCAGATAATAATCTATGTGTTCCTATTACTACATCAACATAACCACTTTTAAGTCCGTTTATGATTTCTCTTTGGTCCTTTGTTGATACCATTCTTGAAAGCATTGATACTTTTATACCATATTCTTCCATCCTACCTTTAAAAGTATTATAGTGTTGTCTTGCCAAAATTGTTGTTGGGGCGAGTAAGGCAACCTGCTTGCCACTATATACAGCTTTAAATGCTGAACGAAGTGCTACTTCTGTCTTACCATATCCTACATCACCACAGACTAATCTATCCATTACTTTTGGCGACTCCATATCGTGTTTTACTTCATCAAGTGCTTTTTTCTGATCTATAGTTAATTCATATTCAAATTCATTTTCAAATTTTATTTGATCAGGACTATCTTCTAAAAATGCAAATCCATTTGATGCCTGTCTATTTGCATAAAGTTTGATTAATCTATCTGAAATATCCCTAACCTTATTCCTAACTTTATTTTTAGTTCTTAACCATGAAGGATTGCCTATCTCATGCATTATAACACCTTCAGTGTCATAAGATGCATATTTCATAAGCTCTTTAATTTTCTCAAGTGGTAAATATAAACCAGTATTATTAGCATATTCAACAGTAAGATAATCTCTTTTAAGACCATTTAATGTAATTGTCTTAATACCTTTATATCTGCCTACACCAAAATCATAATGCACAACATAATCATTTAAATTTAATTCATCATATTTCGATATTTTTATTGCATTTTTAAAAATTGATCTAAATTTCGCTTTGGCATGTCTATCATTATCTTCAAAAAGGGTTTCTTCATTTATGATGATGATGCCATCATCAACAAGTTCAAATGAAGGTAGATAAAAATTACATGCGTTGATTACATTTTTACCAATTCTAGATAAATCAGATACCATATGCATAACGATATTCATCTCATCAAGCAAATCATTTAATCTATTATATCTATCTATATTAGGAATTGATAACAAAGTCGTCTTTTTCCTAAATGCACCAAGATCGTTTAAAACTAATTTTTGATTACCTTTATATGAGTCAATATTTTTAGCATTGACATCAATTTTTTCTTCACTTAACGTTCTTAAACCCTCTATTTTAATATTGGCGATATCTAAAATATCTTTAAAATCTTTAAACATCTTAAGTTTAAGTATACTTCTTCCGCCAAGCCTATCAGCATAATCCATAAGATCTAGTTCAATTCTGTTATATACTTCTTTAGCTTTAACTGGATCAATTATATAAATTCTTTTATCATTTACGAAATCAATTATTGAATTATGAGAATCATCAAAAAACTCAATATATCTTGATAATGATTCTAGATTTTCATGATTTGATAATTTGAATATATCTTTTTCATATATATCTTTTTCTATAGGAGATAATTCAAAAGATTCCATAAATGAATATATTTTATCTTTTGCAATTTCATATTCTTTATCTGTATAAATCATCTCATTTACAGGAAGAATTTCAATTTTATCTATTTTATTAATTGACCTTTGGGTTTCAAAATCAAATTCTTTTATTGTTTCAATCTCATCACCAAAAAAATCAAGTCTTACCGGATTTTCTGAATTTAATGGGAATATATCTATGATAGATCCTCTTTTTGAATACTGTCCAGTTTTTTCAACCATATAGGTATGTTCATATCCTAAGGCTACTAATTTTTGTAATAATTCATCAATGTTATATTCAGTTTTTTCTTTAATATTTAATACTGAATTTAACCAGATATCTTTATTGAATTCAAAACGTATCGCACCTAATATATTGGTTATGATTATTTTTTTATTACCTTTTAGTAATTCGGAAATAGTTTCTATTCTTTCATATAAGAAATCTCTTGATGAAGATATCATAGATACACTTACTAATTCACTTGCTGGAAAAAACAATGTATCATCAGGCAATATTCTAGATAACATATCATAATAATTTTGAGCTTCATATAATGAAGATAAAACAACAAAAACTGATTTATTATTTTTTAAAAAATCAGTCGCGATTAATAGTGCATTATATCCATCAGATGATTTACCAACATTTATTTTATCACTATCTATGATATATTTAGTTTTACCTACGCTATATAAATATTCAAAAATATCCATTTTTATACACCAAAAAACAAGAAAAGGTCTAAAATTTTTAGACCAAAATGTGATTTTTATAAAACCTTAGATAAAATATAAGGTATTTTCTTTACTTCTTCAAAATTAATTGAAGATATTGCGATTCTAATAAGATTATCAAATGGGATTACATGAAGTTTATGTTTTTTTAGATCTTCATATAATTTTTCAGGATCATCTGATAATATTGATACAAAAAATCCCGAATCATAAGGTAATGTTTTTATATTATATTTATTTGCTTCATCTATAAAGACCTTACCTCTTTTTAGTAACATTTTTCTTGAATCATCTAATTCTTTCAAATAAGAATTTTTTAATTTATCATCTGTGATAATCTTACTTATTAGATTCAAACCTAAATTTGAAGCGTTGCTCCAAATTGATCTTGCTGAAAATTTAACTGTATCATTAAATGATTTGATATTGTTTTTATCTTTAGAATAACAAATTAATCCACCAACTCTTAGGCCATAAAGTCCAAATGATTTTGAAGCACTGAACGAGAATAATGTAATAATATCTTCATTTAAATTTTTATATTTTAAGATTCTTTCTCTTGATTTCTTATAACCTTCTTTATAATAATCAATATATGCTAAATCTATAACAAGTACTACTTGTGATATTTTTGATAATTCATTTAGTGTTGTAATTAAATTATCAAGTTCATCATCAGTAAGAGAATAACCTGTTGGATTTTCTGCTGGATCATTAAGCAGTAGCATTACTTTTTTTCTTTCTTTTGCTTCTATTAATGCTTTTTCTTTAAAATCATCTAAATCAAATTTATCATCTTTAAGATAATTATATTCTACATAACCTCTTTCGTGCTCTTCTGCTATCTGAGTATAATTAGTCCACATATAATTAGGCAATATTACATTCTCATTATGATTTAGATAATTAGAAAACGCAAGTGAGAGTGCCCCTGTTCCACCTAAGGATGCTATAACATCAGTATATTCATTAAAATAATCATAATTATCACCGAATACCCATCTTTTTACGCTATCTTTAAATAAAGGGGAACCATCAGATGAAGAATATGAATATTTTTCTTCATCAGTTAATTCTTTAAGCGCAGTATTTACT
>CAKZZJ010000132.1 GCA_937885165.1 uncultured Caryophanales bacterium | reverse complement strand
AACTTAATTTTTTTTGATTTTTAGACATAAAAAAGGACTCAATTAAGAGTCCAAATCATTTTTTTGAATTTTTATTATAATTCTATTTTTCTAGTTTTTCTATTATCTTTCTTGCAACCCATACACCATTAGCACTTGCCTGGGCAAGCCCTCTTGTAAGACCCGCACCATCGCCACCAAAATATAAGCCTTGGACTTTACTTTCGAAATTTGAATCAACCTCAGGTCTAGCTGAATAGAATTTAGCTTCAACACCATAGAATAAGGTATGTTCATTCGCTATACCAGGTGTAACATGATCAAGGGCCTCAATCATCTCAATTATAGATTTCATTGTATTATAAGGTAATACAAGTCCTAAGTCTCCAGGTACAGCTTCTTTTAATGTTGGCCTTACAAAGCCTTCATCAATTCTTTTTTGAGTAGAGCGTCTACCTTTGATTATATCACCATATCTTTGAATTATAATTGAACCACAAGATAATTCATTTGCAAGTTTTGAAACCTGATGAGCATATTCATTCGGAATATCAAATGGATCACTGAATTCATGAGATACCAAAAGTGCGAAATTTGTATTTCTACTTTTCAGTTTATCTGATGCATAGGCATGCCCGTTTGCGAGCATTGTTCCGCTATGATTTTCAATGACAACATAGCCTGATGGGTTTGAACAGAATGTTCTAACTGTTGTTCCGACACTTGTTCTATAAATAAATTTACCTTCATAAAGATATTTATTTATTTCACTCATTACAATGTCATTGGTTTCTACTCTAACACCGATATCAACCTGATTGTTTTTTAATTTTATATTGTTTTTCTTACATATTTCTTCAAGCCATTTTGAACCATCTCTACCTACAGATAATAACACATTATCAGATTCATAAAACTTTTCATTTACATAAACACCTTTAACTTTATTATCTTCAACAAGAACATCAGTTACTTCATGATTAAAAATCATTTCAACATTATCTTTTAATGATTCATAAATTTTAGCCTGAATTTTTAAATTGTTTTCTGTACCTAAATGTCTTACTTGGCTTCTTAATAATTTTAAACCAGCACCTATAGCTCTTCTTTCAATATCTAAAACATGCATAGCGTAAGGATTTGTTATTTCTTTTGGTGCGCCATATTCTAAATTAATTGTATCTACATAATTTATTAATTCTAAAACTAAATCAGGATCAAGATAATCTGTTAGCCAGCCACCATATTCTGTAGTTATATTGAATTTACCATCAGAAAAAGCACCTGCTCCACCAAAGCCATTGGTTATTGAGCATGAGGGTTTGCATCCTGAAACTCCGTCAAATATTGGACATTTTGCAATTTTATGTTCGTTAACTGGGCATTTACGCTCATATATACTTCTGCCTTTTTCTATCATAAGTATTTTGGAACCAGGTTTTTTTACCATAAATTCATATGCAGCATATACTCCTGCAACTCCAGCACCAACAATTATAAAATCATACTTCATCTTTATCCTCCAAATGCTTTTTTATTTCGATTGATAAATCTTTGTTTTTTACAATCTTATTAATCTCATCCACATCAGCACTCTTTATTGCTTCAATCGATAAAAAATGTGACAAAAGCAATTCTTTTTTCTTAGGCCCAAGGCCTTTTATACCATCAAGTCTTGATGTAAAAATACCTTTGGCTTTACTGGTTCTGAAAAAAGATATAGCATAATCATGTACTCTTTGTGATATATCCGCCAAAAGCAAAAATACACCACTATTTTTATCTATATTAATGTATTTTTCATTAAAAAATAAAATTGTTGCTTTATGATGCTCATCTTTCTGAATGCCCAAAACTGGTATATCAAGATTAAGACAATCTATAATCTCTTTTGCAGCATGAACCTGTATCATTCCACCATCCATAACTATAAGATTTGGCATCTCTTCATCATCCATAAGTAGTCTATAATATCTTCTATATACTACTTCTTTCATCGATTCATAATCATTAGCACCAACAACAGTTTTTATATGATATCTCCTAAAATCTTTTGGTGAAGCTTTTCCATTTATATAGCATACCATCGCTGAAACAGGGTATTCTCCATATAAATT
>CAKZZJ010000131.1 GCA_937885165.1 uncultured Caryophanales bacterium | reverse complement strand
TCTCCATATCTAGAAAATTCTGATCCTAGGATCAGAATTTTCTAGATATGGAGAAATATTATCAATTTCTTCATATTTATCTTCTTCAAATAATTTTTGATTAGAAAGATATGCGGCTTTATTTTTTTCACTTATTTTTATAAATGATCCAGCCGGCATATCATCATAATCATTTTTTTCTGCTGTTAGATAAATTATTATTCTATTTGATTCGCTATCATATATTCCAAGATAAATACTTGACATATTAGTATTGTTATAAATATCACTAAGTTTTGATTTTAAACTGCTGTAATAAAAATATTCTGCAGATGTAAATTTAGAATTAAATTTATTTAAGACATTTTCAGTGGTCCATAAAAGCCTATCTTCATATGATATGTTTCCATCAGTCATATATCTGATATATTCTTCATCATCCTTTAATTCATCATAAACCTCTTTAGCATATCCTATATATTTTTCAAGTTCATCTTCAGATTCGATAGTAGTTGCTGTAGAATTTGCTTGATTTGATAACTGAGTTTCAAACATCTCATCAATCATGTTAGAAAAAACATTATATGTGATTATAGCAACAGCAGATCCTAGAAGAAAAGTTATAATTGAAATGAAGAGTATAACCTTTCCATTTATCTTCATACGAACTCCTATTTGATTTTAAGGATTTTATCAAAGCCTGTTATAGAAAGTATTTCTTTTATAACATCATTGATATTAACTATAAAAAGGCCACCTTTTTGATTATAATCTTTTTCATATTTCAAAAGAAGTCTTAAGCCAGCAGATGAAATATAATCCAGTTTTTTAAAATCAAAAACCATAGATGATACACCATCTAAATTTTTATTTATTTCTTCTTCTGCCAAACCAGAAGTAGTAGTATCAAGTCTACCTTTAAGCGCATTTAAGAAATTAGATATATAATCTCTTGATGTTTCAGAAAACTCAAAATTCTTACGATATAAAACCTGCATTGTATATTCAGTATCAGCCTGTGGCATATGCGGAGGTTTTATAGTGCTACCCTTATATGCAAGCATACTTGTAAGTATCTTAGCTTTTTCTGAATCATTTTCGGCAAGTTCTAATACCTTAACAAATTTTTGTGGTTCACAAGCTTCAACTTTCAAGCCGTTTTCATTCATAACTTTAAATAGGTCACTATATAAAACCTTGTGATTATTAAGTGGGTGGAATAATACACATTCCTTTGGTGTTTCTATAAGTTTTAGAATCGCTTTAGCTACATCATCAATTGGTGAAAATTCAATTGATTTACTAAGCTGCTGATATGAAACACAACCAAGCATATAAAATGATTTTATTCTACCCATTGCAGAGTTAGTGTTGAAATTAATCTGGAATTCTCCATCAACATCACGAGGTGCTAAATTCCCCACTCTCATAATTTTGGCAACAACCCTCTTATTAGATACTCTTTGTAGCACTTCTCTTTCAGCAATGAATTTGCTTCTAACATATTTATTATTCAATATTTGATTTATATAAAGCATATTTTCATTAGCATATTCAACTATTTTAGCACCTTCTTCAAGCGGCGCTTTAATCGTGCTTGCAGTAGATACTTGAATGAATTTAATTTTGTGCTTTTCAGCAAAATCAAGAAGATTTTTGACACCACCAATATTTACATCTTCAATTTCGGTTCCTTGTGAAAAATGCTTAACTACGGCGGCACAGTTGATTATTGTATCAATATCATTAATATATTCATTTTTTATATTAAGATTTTTCGTAATATCACCATCGATGATGATGATTCTTTTGCCAACAAGACTACTATAATCTTCTTCAAAATAATAAAATAACTGGCTCTTAAGTCTATTAAGTGCACTCATTTCTCCTTTAGATCTTAAAAGACAATATGCTTTTCCATCATAAGATTCTAAATATTCATGTAGGATATGTATTCCTAAGAATCCTATAGGACCTGTAAGTAAGATGTTACCTAATTTCAACGATTCATTATTTAAATAATTACTTAAATTATTCTCTTTTAATAAATTATTGATATCTTTGTAATCATAATCTGTGACTTCTATATCAGTTTGATTATCTTTTGTATCTTCCAT
>CAKZZJ010000130.1 GCA_937885165.1 uncultured Caryophanales bacterium | reverse complement strand
CGACCACCGAGATCTACACTCTTTCCCTACACGACGCTCTTCCGATCTATTATTTGAAACTGGATTTTAACATCAGAGAAAAGGATGTTAGGATTAATGATACAATTAAATATTCAACAGTACTTGATTATTTTCAGGATATCGCCGGAATGCAGTCAGATTTAGAGAATATAGGATTTACTGAGATAGTAAAAAAAGGGTATTACTGGATATTATTATATGTCAAATTTGAGGTAGTAGGAAAATTACCTAAGTTTGGTGATCATGTAGATGTTATTACTTGGCCTAAGGCACATGGCAAAATCGAGTATGAAAGAGAATATGAAATAAGAAATAAGAATGGTGATTTAATTATCAAAGGCATTTCTAATTGGTGTTTGATAGATGCTAAAACAAGAATGCTTAAAAGAGCAGAAATAGAATATAGGGGAGAATTATATCCTTATACTAATTATAATGAGAAATGTAAAAGAAAATTAAATCTTAAAGAACATGATGTTATAGATGAATATAAATATAAAATATTGATAAATGATTTAGATCATAATATGCATATGAATAATGCTAGATATTTAGATATTATTTATAATATGGGAATTGATACTACTAAAGCATATAAGAAGCTTGAAATTGCGTTCCTTCATGAAGCAAAATTAAATGAAGAAGTTATAGTTAAATATTATAAAGAAGATAATATTAACAATTTCATCGGTTATTTAGGGGATGAAAAAAGCTTTGAGGTTAGTATAGAATATGAGGATTAAAATATGGAATTTTTAGATTTTTTAAAAACAGCTAAAACTGCATATCATGCAGTAAATAATTTCAGCAAAATGTTAGATGGTAGTGGCTTTATAAAATTAGAAGAAAGCAGTAGTTGGAAACTTGAAAAAGGATTTAAATATTATTTCACAAGAAATAATGCGACCATAATCGCATTTAGTATTCCAAATAATCTTGATGATTACGCTTTTAATATCACTGCTACACATTCTGATTCACCTACATTTAAATTAAAACCTAATTTTAAATATTTAAAAGGTGAATATAATATGCTTAATACTGAAGTATATGGAGGACCGATATTTTCTACTTGGATGGATAGACCTCTTGATATTTCAGGAAGAGTAATAATTAATGATGAAGATAAAATAAAATCCAAACTCATTTCATTTGATAAGCCCATGGCGATAATACCTAATTCATCTATTCATTATTATCCTGAATTAAATACCGGTGTAAAATTAAATCCGCAAGTTGATTTAATACCTTTATTTTCGCTGGATAAAGATAAGGATTTATTAGATTTAATTTCTGATAAGCTTGGGATAAATAAAGAAAATATTTTAGGTTATGATTTATTTTTGTCACTTTTAGATAGAGGAATGATTGGTGGTGCGGAAGATGAATTTATTTTCGCACCTCAAATTGATAATTTAGAATTATCACACGCTTTAATAAACACATTTAAAGATCTTGATGTCAACGATAAAAATATCAATCTAGCAGTAGTTTTTGACAATGAAGAGATTGGATCATTAACAAGAGAAGGTGCCGGAAGTACGATACTTGCTTATACTCTTGAGAGAATAAGTGATGTTTTAGGAAAAACGAAAGAAGAACATCAAAAAGCTTTAGCATCATCATTCTTGATTTCTGCAGATAACGCTCAAGGTTTTCATCCTAATTATCCAGGAAATTATGATCCAACAAACGCACCTATGATGTCTAAAGGTATCGTAATTAAATCTGCAGCTAGAGGATCATATACAACTGATGGCTTTTCACTTGCTTATTTTAGGTATATCTGTAATAAAGCAAATGCTTTATATCAATTTAACACCAACAGAAGTGATAAAAGAGGCGGAGGCACATTAGGTGCGATATCATTATCTCATGTATCTATCCCATCTGTTGATATAGGCTTACCACAAATAGCGATGCATTCAGCATATGAAACTGCCGCAGTAAATGATTATTATGAAGTAGTAAAAGCCTTCAAGGAATTCTATAAATCATATAGAACCTTGGAAAAAGACTCTTTATATAATTTGAAATAGTTATGATTTTGTTCAAAGAAAAATAATAATGGTATA
>CAKZZJ010000129.1 GCA_937885165.1 uncultured Caryophanales bacterium | reverse complement strand
AGGAATTACAACATACAAAATAGGTATCGTATTAGAAAAAAAGAATTTTAAAAATTTACTTCTTACTTCTACTGCTATAGTCGTCATAGTATTTGATATTTATATATTTTCAAAGCTTGTTGGATCAATGGTCGTAAGAAATATAATCAATAGCACAGCACTTTTTGAATTTTCCAATTTCTTTGAAAATAATAAAGCATGGATTGCCTATTTATATTTGGCAATTGATATTTCTTTATGTATATTTTTGTGGATTAAGAGTTATCTCGTTAAAGAACAATATGACAACAATGCTGAACATCGTAAACAGAAAGTCGTTTGGCGTACTGCTAAAAGGATTTCTGTTTTCTTCGCTTTTAGTTTAGTTATATTCACACTATGTCAAACATTATTTGTTGATTTAATAACTGTTGTTATTAATGAAACTCCACTTGAAGAACCAATATTAGTAGAAAACAATAATGAATTATGGGTTCCGCTTAACACTGTTAATGATTGTCATTTACATAAATTTGAATATGTTACTGAAAATGGATATAAAACAAGATTCATCGTCATATTAAAACAGGAAAACACAAGCAATTATGGCGTTGGTTTAGATGCTTGTGAAATATGTGGTGAGGCCGGTTATTATGAAAATTCAGATAACCAGGTTGTATGTAAAAAATGCGGTGTAATTATGAATACAATCACCATCGGTATGAAGGGTGGATGTAACCCAATCATAATTGATTATGATATAACCGATTCTTATATCATAATCCCGATAAGTGAAATGGTAAATAATGAAACGAAGTTTAGCAAGTAGGTGATTGTATGTTTTTTAGATTGATTAAAGGAACATTTATAAGACAATGGAAAAAAATGCTGATGATAGCAATCACTATCGCTTTAGGAACTTCTATCGCTACTGCGATGATCAATGTAATGCTTGATACAACTGATAAAATAAATGAAGAATTAAAAACATATGGTGCTAATATCAATGTCAAATCCAAAAATGCTTCTGTTGTATCATCATTATATGAGCTTGATGATAGTGATCTCGCACTTAATATGTATTTAGATGAAAGCACATGTGGTGAAATCTTAACCATATTTTGGGCAAACAACATTCAGGATTTTAATCCGTTTTTAGATGGCACCGTTAAATTAAATGGTGAAGATGTTACATTAGTTGGTAGCTGGTTTAATCATCATTTAGTTTATACAAAAAAAGCAAGTGAATATATAAGAGATACAGGTATTATAAATTTAAGGACATGGTGGGAAATAGAATCAGGAATCTTTATAAATGAAGCCGAGATAGATGATTTAAATGTGTGTATGGTTGGTACTTCCTTAGCATCAAAAAACAAGATTAATGTCGGTGATTATTTAAATGTATCAAATAAAACCAACTTAAATCTAAAGGTAGTAGGTATATATAATTCTGGTGATGAAGAAGATAATTATATTTATACACCTTTATCTAACGCCCAGAGTTTATTTGATAAAAATAATTATGTTAAAAGTATCGCAGTAAGTGCGATAACATCACCCGACGATGAATTATCAGAACGTGCCGCCAAAAACCCAAGTGCTTTAACAACAAGCGAATATGACTTGTGGTACTGTACAGCATATGTTTCTTCTATCTGTTATCAAATACAAGAAGCTGTACCTGAGGCATCTGCTTCTGTTATAAGACAGATTGCTGATGGTGAAGGAAATATATTATCTAAGACTGAACTTCTTATGACACTTATTACTATATTAAGCCTACTTGGTGCTGCACTTGGCATATCTAATTTGGTTACATCGAGTGTAATGGAAAGAAGCAGCGAACTTGGCTTATTAAAGGCAATAGGCGCGAAAACAAGTCAGGTTATCGCTTTAATATTATCAGAATTATTAATTGTAGCTATAGTAGGTGAGGTTATAGGCTACTTTATGGGCTTTGGCTTTGCCCAGATTATAGGACAAACTGTTTTCTCATCTTCAATCAATATGAGAGGTATTGCTGCATTCGTTGTAGTGTTCTTAATAACAGTTGTTACACTACTGGGCAGCATACCTGCAATAAGAATATTGCTTAAGCTTCGTCCACAGGAAGCTCTGCGTCAGAGATAGAAGGTGTTTTTGATGAATTTAAAAAGAAAAATGTTTTTCAAAATGCTCTTCTATTCTTTAATAAGAAGACGTTCAAGAATAATTATAGCATTATTAGCGATAGTAATTGGGTCAACTATATTATCAGGTTTACTTACGATTTATTATGATGTACCAAGACAGATGAGTTCTGAATTTAGAAACTATGGTGCCAACATTATTTTAACATCAACAGATGCCTATTTAGATGATGAAGATATAGGTAATGCTTTGAGCAAAATACCTTCAAAAAGCCTAAGCGGATATACGCCATATAAATATGCAAACACTAAAATTAACAACATACCTATAACAATGGCTGGTATCAATTTTGATTCAGTATCAAAAACAAGTCCATATTGGTCAATTGATGGTAAATTACCTACAAATGATAATGAGGTTTTATTAGGGAAAAAGGTGGCTTCTACCTTTGGTAGTTCCGTAGATTCAACAATAACATTATCAGCAACTATGGTTGAAGTAACACCTGAAATAGAACCGCTTATTACTGATACTGATTTTGTTTATACTGTTGATGATGTAAAATATTTAGATAGAGAATTAAAATTAACAGTTACCGGAATACTTGATACCGGTGGTACTGAAGAAGAATATATCTATCTAAGCTATAGTGATGTTGATTTTATAACATTAACAAATAATGGCTATGATTTAGTTGAATTAAGTGTTTCAGCAACCAGCAGCGAACTTACAAATTACATAGATGCAATAAATAATGCCAATATGGGTGTAAGTGCAAAGAGAGTAAAACGTGTTACTGAATCTGAAGCCTCAGTTCTTACTAAACTTCAGTCACTTGTGTTTATTGTTACATTTGTTGTATTAATATTAACTATGATCTGTGTAGCAACAACAATGACCGCAGTTGTTGCTGAAAGGAAAAAAGAGATTGCACTTCGTAAAACGCTTGGTGCTTCAAATAAAAATATCGCTACAGAATTTATGCTTGAAGGTGTTGTATTAGGCACTACTGCCGGCATATTAGGTGCGGTATTAGGATATGTATTCGCACTTGTTGTCAGCATCAATGTATTTAGCAGTGCTATCACATTTAGGCCACTATTATTCCCACTTACGATACTTTCATCAATTATCGTAACCGCTATTTCAAGCTTGATACCTGTAAGAAATGCTCTTAAGGTTGAACCAGCAATAGTATTAAAGGGAGAGTAAAGGAGTATAAAATGAGTTTATTACAATTAGAAAATGTTTCAAAAATATATGGTGATTTAAAGGCCCTTGATAATATATCACTTTCCATAGAAAAAGGTGAATGGGTAGCTATAATGGGTCCATCTGGTTCAGGAAAAAGTACAATGATGAATATTATTGGTTGTATGGATTGCGCTACTTCTGGTAAAATAATACTTGATGATATTGATATATCTAAAGAAAGTCAAAGCAGCCTTACAACTATAAGAAGAGAAAAAATCGGACTTATATTCCAACAGTTCCATTTAATAAGTTATTTAACAGCATTAGAAAATGTAATGGTTGCTCAATATTACCATAGTATGCCAGATGAAAAAGAGGCCTTAAAGGCACTAGAAATGGTTGGCTTAAAAGATAGAGCCAAACATCTTCCACATCAGCTTTCAGGTGGTGAACAACAACGTGTATGTATCGCAAGAGCGCTTATTAATTCTCCTGAAATTATTTTGGCTGATGAACCAACAGGAAACCTTGATGAAAATAACGAAAATATCGTTTTAGATATTTTTAAACAGTTACATAAAGAAGGGAAAACCTTAGTTGTTGTTACACATGACCAGGAGGTTGGTGATGTAGCACAAAGAATTGTTCATCTAGAACATGGTAAAATTTCTTCAGATGAAATAAATGAAAAATTTGGAGTATCTTCTATTTCCGAAGAAAAATCATCTAATGAAAATGCTTAAAGGGGTGTCTATATTATAATGAAAAAAATTAAATTATTATCAGTTATATTATCTATCTTTTCATTATTCTTATTTGTATCATGTTCTTCTAGCGAAACAAAATCAACCAGTTATAAAGATGGCACATTTACAGGAAAAAGTGAAGAACATGTAAGCGACACAGTAGGAAGCGGCTATGCAGAATGTGTCATAGTAATTGAATCAAATACAATAAAAAGCTGTGTTTTCAGTTTATATGAATTAGATGGTACTCTTAAGGATGAAAATTATGCCAAAGAAGATTCAAAAGATAATTATATAAAAGCTCAAAAGGCAATACAGGCTGCAACCCAGTATGCAAAAAATATAGTTGAGGCAAATGGTGTAGATTCTCTTTTGGTTATTTCAGGCGCGACAATAACATATGATGAATGTAAAGAAGCTGTAAGAGATGCTCTTTCTAAAGCTGCTAATTAATTATGAACAAAAACTTAAAAATTATTTTTCACACAATAGGAATTTTAATATCTTTATTTTTGATTATAGGTATACCTTTAATAATCAACTGGAATAAAATCTTCCCAGATTCAAGTGAGGATGTATCATCTGGTGCCTCAGCAATACTACCTGATATTCCATCAGGAGAATATATTATTTTAATTAATTCTTCTCTTCATAATGAAAATTTAGAAAAATGGGAAGCATTTTTTTCAAATGATGAAGAAAATATTACTGTAATTTTTGAAGATATAACTGTAAATATATCATCAAATGATAAAAGTGCTATAGATTTAGGTAAAAGATATCAAGCATATCTCCCTGAAAATCAGATGACATTAAAATATATAAATTCAACACTACTTGTCTCTAAAGTTGAGCAGGGTCATGTTGATATTGCTATATTCTCTAAAGAGATGGCTCAATATTTGAAATTTGATGAGACTAAACTTAAAAATGATGTAGTTGTAATTAAAATTTAAATTACTAAAGAGAAAGGAAATATCAGTAAATATTACTGATATAAAAAATATGAGAAAACTCAATGCCATAGTAGTAATAGGTATGTTTATATTTCTATTATTACATATGATATTTGGAATATTATTACTAACAGGAGTAAGTGATATGCCTATGGTATGGATATCATATACTCTTTTAGGTTTTGTTATTCTTCATGCAATAATAAGCACAATATTAACTATCCAAAGTATCATAACAATGAAAAAGACACATACGTTATATTTTAAAGAAAATAAGCTTTTCTGGTTAAGAAGGATAAGTGGCTTTTTAATCATCATTGCGATTGTTTTTCACTTGGTAATTTTTTTAAATTTAGGCAGCGATTCAGTAAGATTAAAAGAATTTAATGTGTTTTCTTTAATATCTCAAATATTTTTGGTTATATTTATAGCAATACATGTTATATCGAATGTTAAGCCAACCCTTATTTCATTTGGTATTACCAGCCTGAAGGAATTTTCAGTTGATATCTTAATTGTTATATCAATTGTCCTTTTTATAGCCTTAGTAGCTTTCTTTATTTATTTTTTCAGATGGCAGGGATAAATGATGGAAAAAAGAATTAATATAATAGGTTCAGGTCTTGCTGGATTAAGTCTTTCTATATTTTTAGCAAGAAATGATATAAGTTCAAATTTAATATCCAATATGCCTTCAGAAAGAGCACAATCTGTACTGGCTGAAGGTGGTATCAATGCTGCACTAAACACTATGGGAGAAGATGATAATATAGAAAATCATTTTCTTGATACAAAAAAAGGTGGAGCATTTTTAGAGCCGGATGATAATATTAAAAATTTAGTTAATAACGCACCTGATATAGTATTAGAATTATCCAAATTAGGTGTCCCTTTTCAATATGAAAGTGGTAAAATTTTATTAAGAAATTTTGGTGGACAAAAGAAAAAAAGAACAGCCTACGCTAAATCATCAACTGGTAAAATGATAATGACTGCCTTAATTGATGAAGCAAGGAAATATGAAGATAAAGGTTTAATAAAAAGATATCCACATCACGAATGTATAGATGCTAAAATAATAAATGATAAGCTAGAATCAATAATCATTAAAGATTTATATACTGGTGAATATTATAATATAAGTGGCAAGACTGTTTTAGCAACCGGTGGCTTAAATGGTTTTTTTGATGGTTATGTTACCGGAAGCAATTTAAATAACGCATTAATAGATGCTAAATTATTTAGTATGGGCCTTGAATTTAAAAATCTAGAATTCATCCAGTATCATCCTACTACTATTGATATCGGGTCAAAAAGATTATTAATAAGTGAGGCAGCAAGAGGCGAAGGTGCAAGATTAATGGTCTATAAAGAAGGCAAGCCTTATTATTTTATGGAAGATATGCATCCGCTTGGTAATTTAGCTCCAAGAGATATTATTTCTAAAACTGAATATATGATTATAAACGATCCAAAATATGATGATATAATCTACCTTGATATGAGAAATATATCTCAAGATGCTTGGGTAGAAAAACTACCAGATTTAAGAAAAGAAATAAAAGATTATCTTAATTTAGATCCAAAAAATGATTTAATAGCCGTTTCTCCTGGTATCCACTTTTTTATGGGTGGTATTGCTGTTGATATAAATCACAAGACTAATATTGAAAATCTATATGCTATAGGTGAGGCAGCAAGTATATATCATGGAGCCAATAGACTTGGTGGTAATTCTATGCTTGGGGCTATATGCGGTGGTAAAATTCTAGCATCTGTATTAAAAGATGAAGATTCATTTTTAGAATGTGCAATAAATAAAATAAATTATGAAGAAGATATAATTGATAAAGAAATCGATTTAAAATTAAAATATATACTTCTTGATTCATTAGGAATTATAAGAAATGATAATGCATTATCAGCAGGAATTGATAAAATAAATGAATTAATTAGTAATAGTGTTAATAAAATTACTAAAGCAAAATTAATCCTTGCTAAAGCAATGATTGAGTCTGCAAAAAATAGATGTGAAAGCCGAGGTGCACATCAAAGAAGTGATTACCCGGATACACTTGATAAATATTTAAAACAATCTATTGCTAGATATATAAATGATGAAATTGTAATTGATCTGAGGTAGACTATGGAATATATTTTATCAATTCTAAGATGTAAAAGAAATTCAAATAGAAAATACTGGCAAAGCTTTAAATATAATTCAAATAGTGAATATGATACAGTTATTTCTGCCTTAAAAGCAATCAACTCTCAAGAAAAAATATATGATATAAATGGTAATTTGGCAGAAAAAATTGAATATTCTTCTTCTTGTCTTCAAAAAAAATGCGGTGCCTGCAGTATGGTAATAAATGGTAGACCAATGCTAGGCTGTAGTGCGAGATTAACAAATTATGATAAATACATTAAGATTGAACCACTAAGAAAATTCAACACTATATGCGATTTGATTGTAGATAGATCTATTATGTATGAGAATTTAAAAACTTTAAAATTATGGTTATCTAATGATGCGAGCATCAAAGATAAAAGAAGACTACTTAATTATGAAGCAAGTGAATGTATTTTATGTGGCTTATGCCTTGAAGTATGCCCTAACTTCTCTCCTTGCGGTAATTTTTATGGTATGTCATCAATAGTACTGACTACAAGATTATTGACTGAACTTGATAAAGAAGAAAGAAATATCATTTCTAAACTTTATAATAAGCATTGTTTTAGCGGTTGTGCGAAATCATTAGCATGCAAAAATATCTGCCCTAAAGGAATAGAAACAGATAAATTATTAACAAATGCTAATCTTCTTGCAATATGGAAAAAAAGATAATTATAGATTTACATAAAGAATATATGGTAGTATAATACCATATGGTTAGTTAAAACTAACTCGGGGGCGTAAAATGAAAAAAAATTTATTATCAACCTTAATATTTGATGGATGCGAAATACTAGTAGCCATATTTTTAGTGATAGGAATAAATTTCTGGTTTAATGCATGCGGAGCTAAAGATGATGGTACATATATGAACTGTCATAATGCTTTAGTTATCGTTAAGGCATTATCATACTTATTATTATCCTTATCAATAATAAAATGTATAATTCCTTATAGAAATATGAAGGCAGGAATATCTATAGGAATTTTCGGTTCTTCTTTAATAATGATTTTAGTGCCAAATACATTAATAAACCTATGTCAAATGGATATGATGGTATGTAATTCTTCTATGAAGCCATGGACATTAGTATTTGGGATTTTATTTATGACATATTCATTATTAGAAATAATATATGCTTTATTTAAAGCAAGAAAGAATAAATAATATAATGTTAAGAATCGCAAAAGAATTATCTTTAAAAAATTTGAAAAAGAATAAATTCAGAACTACTTTAATGATTATTTTAATATCTTTTTTATCAATAAGCTTGTTTTTGGGTATGGTTATTATAACTAGTCTTAGAAATGGTATTAATAATTATAAAGATCGTTTAGGTGCTGATGTTATTGTTGTTCCTTATGAAGCAACTACAAAATCAACAGTTGATGATATATTATTACAGGGTATATCTGGCAATTACTACGTCAGTAGCGCTTATTATAATAAAGTCAAAAAAATTGATGGTGTTGAAAAAATATCAGCTCAGTTTTATCTTACAAGTGCAAAAGCTGCATGCTGCTCATCAAGAGTACAGATAATAGGTTTTGACCCGGAAACTGATTTTTCTATTCAGCCATGGATTGAAAAATCATATTCAAAAACAATTGGCGATGATGATATCGTAGTGGGTTCTAATATCAATGTTACAGAATCTATGAAAATAAAATTTTATGGTGATGATTATAATGTCGTTGCCCAGCTTGCTAAAACCGGAACAGGACTTGATAGTGCAGTTTACTGTAATATAAACACCATTAAAAAAATGGCTGAAACATCTAATGCATTAGAATACAATGAAGAACTAGCTGATATAGATATAGAAAATTCAGTTAGTGCTATTTTTATCAAAGTCAAAGATGGATATGATGCTACAGATGTTGCCGCAAAAATAAATTCATCAGTCAAAGGAATTAAGGCCCAGTCTTCCACCGCTATGGTATCTAATGTCTCAAGTGGATTAGATGGTATATCAACTATAATAGGTGTATTACTTGCAGTTATTTGGGTATTAGTAAGTATTATTTTAGTAGTAACATTTGTATTAATGACATATGAAAGAAAAAAAGAATTTGCTATATTAAGGTCAATAGGTGCTTCAAGATCAATGCTTGCTAAAATAATCTCATTAGAATCAGTTATGTTGTCAGGTGTATCATCACTAATTGGCATTTTTATAACTGCATTAGCACTTATTCCAATATCATTTAACTTAAATACTTTATTCAATTTACCATTTGTATTCCCAGATATTCCTATAATTATTTTATATGCATTTATAACACTAATAGCTACTGTTTTAATATGCTTCCTTACAAGCCTTAAATCATCTTATGATATTTCTAAAAATGATGCGGCTATTCTAATAAGGGAGGATGCATAAAATGAAATTAAAAATAAATGATTTATCAAAAACTTTTTTCAGAAATACACAAGAAGCCAATTATTTTTATGCAGTAAAAGATATTAATTTAGAAATAACTGAAGGAAACTTCATAGAAATAATCGGTAAAAGCGGCAGTGGTAAAACTACACTTCTTAATATATTATCAGGACTACTTGAGCCTAATACTGGCGAAGTATTAATTGATGATACTAATTTATTTAACTTAAATGATAACGAAAGATCCATATTTCGCAATAAGAATTATGGCATAATACCTCAAGGCCAGACAGGTTTACAAAATTTAACTGTGCTAGAAAATATATTGCTACCTTCAATTTTATATTCTAAAGAAGATAAAACTGAATATGGACTAAAACTTTTAAAAAGACTTGATATAGAGGATTTAAAAGATAGCTATCCTAATGAATTATCCGGCGGTGAATTAAGGCGTATGGTAATAGCTAGAGCCCTTATCATGGATCCTAAAATCATATTTGCAGATGAACCAACAGGAGACTTGGATGAAACAAATACAACTAAGGTTTTAGATATATTAAAAGGCATTTGTAATGAAGGTAAAATCATCTTTATGGTTACACATGATAAGGATGCAATAAAATATGCAGATAAGATTTACAAAATGGATAATGGTATATTAAGCCAATATAATGATAAAAATGTAATTTAAGAGGTTAAGCCTCTTTTTTTTGCGAAAAATACATTCTCAAGTTACTTATATGTAAATGGTTAAAAGTGTCGATTTAACTTAATTTAAATAATTCCATTAAATTAAAAGAATTGTTAACATTAATGTTTTGTCTCGTAGGTAATTTTCCAATTTAAAAAATTATCTAATGCATCATCAGTTCTGATATATCTTCTTTGATTATTATTTAGTTTTGAAATAACATTCATATCATCATTAGATAAATTAAAATCAAATATATCAATATTGTCTTTTATATGTTCTACATTTTTTGAGCCTGGAATAACAATAAATCCCATTTGAATATGCCACTTTAAAACTATTTGTGCAGTAGTTTTATTATATTTATTAGCCAAATTAATAATTGTTTGTTTATTTAATAATTCAGCTGTCATGCCTTTTCCGCCAAGTGGATACCAACTCATAATTCTAATATTTTCCTTATCAGTTACTTTTCTTAATTCATCTTGAGGGAAGAAAGGATGACATTCTACTTGAATAACTTGTGGCTTGACATCAAATTCGTTTAAAACTTCTTCTATTTCTCTTTCAAAATTAGAAATTCCGATAGCTTTAATCTTTCCTTCTTTATAAGCCTTTATTAATTGCTTATATCCTTCTTTCCAATTCTTAGTAGGTTGATGAATAAACAATAAATCGATATAATCTGTATCTAATCTTTCTAATGTTTCATCAACAGCATTTGGATTTTCATATTCACTTGGCCATAGTTTTGTAGATAAAAAGATATCTTTTCTATCAACACCTGATTCTTTTATTCCTCTCCCCACTGCTCGTTCATTCATATATGCATTAGCAGTGTCAATTAATCTATAACCTATCTTAAGTGCTTCTCTTACACTATTTTGTGCATCTTTTGGCTCAAGTAAAAATGTTCCAATACCAATATTGGGCATTATAACTCCATTATTTAATTTAAATTCTTTCATATTATTTTCCTAACCTTTCGTATTCTTCATCAGTTACTTTTTCGCACCACTCTGTTGCACAATCTTCTCCCGGTACTTCTATTGCTAGATGTTGAAAATATGAATTTTTTGTAGCGCCATGCCAGTGTTTAACATTTGGAGGTATATTTACTATATCACCTGGAAGCAAGAGTCTTGCTTCTTTTCCTTCTTCTTGGTACCACCCATTTCCATATACACAAATTAATATTTGACCACCAGCTTTATTAGATTTATGGATATGCCAATTATTTCTACATCCTGGTTCAAAAGTTACATTAAATAATGGTAATTGGTCATTACCTAATTTATACAAATAAGAATCTCCAACAAAATATTTAGAAAATGGATTCTTTTCACCTACTGGAAAAACTGAAAGTTCAAGTTCACCTTCTTCTTTTCCATACACTTCTTCTATAAGAGGAAAAGTTGACCAAGCTTTAGGCCAACCACAGTAAAAAGCGAGTTGTGTAATTGCCTCAACAACCTCTTTTTTTGTTAGTCCATGTTCCTTCCCAAGAATTAAATGAGCTTTTAATTGAGGATATAAACCAGCACTAAATAATGCTGATATTGTAATTAAACTTCTATCTCTTAATGATAATTCAGTTTCTCTAGACCAAACTTCACCAAATAGCACATCATCATTTAATTCTGCAAACTTAGGTGCTAAATCACCTAGATATTTTCTTCCTGCTTCTTGTTTTTTCATTGTTGTATTTCCTTTTTTTTATTTGTCATTAACTTCTTTATTAGTAAAGAAATATAAATACCTATCGATATAAAACCTAGGATATAAGATATTATTTCAAAATAAAATTTAATTGGTGCATTTTCATAAAATCTAAATCCGGCGTTAAAAATATAATATTCATAAATTTGTAGATCAATAACTGTAAAAATCATTAATCCAATAAATACTATCAAAGATATTAAAATAATGATTCTTACATTTGGTATTTTAATTTTATTAATTAAGGCAATTAAATGCATACCTAAATGTATAGAAGATAACATTAAGGCATAATAACCTAAACCTTTATGCAAATTATAGATAAAGACATTTAATCCTAAATTCAACTTGAATATGTCTTTGGAAATAAGTATTCCTGATATAGCGGTTGTTAACATTGTTAACAAAAGCAATACATTAATAATTAGTTGGATAAAGCGATAAAGATTATATTGTCCTCTAAATATAGATTTATACCAAGAGAAATTTAAAACTATATGAATGATAAAAATTATTGATAAAAGAATTCCTATCAATTCATGAAAGAAACTACCAATTATGTTATAGCCAAATAATACCACTAGAAGTAGTTCCATCAAGACATCGATAATAATACGTAATTTCTTTTTCATTATAATCCTAATGTATTTAACCAATCATTAACAGCGGATTGATTATTTTTAGCTTGTGCACCTCTACAATTATATCCAGTATAAAAAGTTGCACCTATCATCTTCTTATTTAATGTTGATAAACTATTTCCCCAACTAGAACCTTCATGAGTTGAAAAAGGAATAACTATTTTTCCATTCCAATTATATGATTCTATAAAAGTGTAAACACACATAGGAATATCTCCCCACCAAATTGGATATCCTAAAAAAATAATATCATAATCATTAAAATCAGTAATTGTCCCTTTTATTTTTGGTCTAGCATTTTCGGTTTGTTCTTTTTTAGCTTCATCAGTACATTCTTTATATTCTGTTGGATATGGGGTTACTCGTTCAATTTTATATGTCTCATCAATAGTTATTTTTTCAGAAATAAAATCCACTAACCATTCTGTATTTCCTTTTTCAATATATCCAACATTATAATTTTCATCAGCTCTAGAAAAATACGCTAACAAAATTTTTGATGTTTCATCTTTTTCAATTTGATTTGTATTAATTTCAACATTATTATTTGAACAATCAACTAATAAAAATGTAAATACTACAAGTAAAATTGATAATAGTTTTTTCATATTACCACACTCCCTTTTGTTCATTTGGATTTAACATTTTTATTACTTTAGCAGGAACTCCTCCTACAACTGCATTATCAGGCACATCTTTTGTTACTACAGCCCCTGCTGCAACTACACTATTTTCACCAATAATAACTCCTGGACAAATAGTTACATTCATGCCAATCCAAGCATTCTTTTTTATTATTACCTTCCCATAAGTATAAATAGTATGTCTATTGTTAAAATCATGATTAATGGTAGCAATTCTAACTCCTGGGGCAACACTTACACCATCTTCAAATTCAATACCACCAGATGCTGAAAAAATCGCTGAATGATTAATAAAAACATTTTTACCAAATGTTACACGATTACCAAAATCACAAATAAATGGTGTTAAAATTCTTATTCCATCAAGTTTTCTATTAAATAATTCTTCTAAATATTTTACATATTCAGGATTATCAATTGGAGTTTCATTAGCTAGTTGGCATAATCTTCTTGCCCTAATCATCTCTTCTGATGCTTCTTTAAAATAAGATTCTCTTACATCAGTAGGACCACCTTGAT
>CAKZZJ010000128.1 GCA_937885165.1 uncultured Caryophanales bacterium | reverse complement strand
CTTTCCCTACACGACGCTCTTCCGATCTAGAAATTGAATTAAATGGAGATTACCAGGTTTTAAAAGATGCCTATAATGAAGTAAAAGATATACTTGATATATCTTTACCATTATCAACATCATCATTTAATTCTAAAAGATTAAATGTATATGAATTTAAAGGTGAATAGATGAAAAAATGTCTTGTTTATATGTTTTTTTTGTTAACAATATTGGTAGTGTCATGTACTAAAAATATAGATAATACATCTGATACAAGTTCAATAAATAATACTACTCTAAAGAGTTATTTTTTTGTTGACGAATTAGATGATGATGATTTAAAACAACCAAATAAATATATAAACAGTATCGATGATTTCATATATTTACTTGATTATTTAGCATTTTATCAGATTGATAAAAAAGTTTCTTTTTATTTAAGTGATGATTATAAAAAAGAAATATCAGCACCAAGGCATGCATTTAAAATTGCTTATAATTCAAGTGATTTAGCTGATGTATATGCTGTAGTATTTGATGATTCAGATTATAAAGATAAAGGCATATTATCAATTAAATATTCTATATCTAAAGATATCGCTACAGTTAAATCAGAAACTGATATAACCATACCATTTATTCATAATTATGATTATAATTTTGATGAAAATAAAAATAATAATATTAAATTTAAAATAGATGATATCAAAAATGAAATAAGCGCTTCTAATTCAGAACAATTATATTATCTAGCGATGAATGGATATAAACCCAAACCAAAAAAGGGAAGCATAGCAGAAGAAATATATAATAAGGCCAAAAAAATTCTTAATTCAATAATAGAAGATGATATGACTGAATTTCAGAAAATAAAAGCAGTTTATGATTATTTGACAAATGAGATATATTATGATACAGAAACTGCATATTCTCTAGATACTTATTTAGTTAAAGAACAAGCATATTATCTTGAAGGAGTATTCTTAAACAAATGTGCAGTATGTGATGGTAAAGCAAAAGCATATGCACTACTACTTAATATGCTCGGAATAAAATGTTATCGTCTTACCGGAGTAAATGAACTTAATTATGATCATGCCTGGAATATCGTTAATTATGATAACAAGTGGTATACATCATGCACAACATATCCGGAAGAAACTTATAATTTTGATGAAGAAAAAAGAATCATATCATCATATAATATGTTATTACAAAATGATGTAACTCCATATCTTCAAAAGTGGGATTATATAAATTATAAGCATAAAGAATTATTTAATAATATTGAAGAAGAACCATATGATATATTTGATATGTTATCTCATGATACCATAAATTTTAAATGTGAAAATCTAGATGATGTGATAAAATTGATTGAAGAAATAAAAAAATTAACTAGTCTTGATGAATATAAAATTGAATTTAATTATGTTGGAAATGATGATAATTTCCAAAATGAATTAATCAATTATCTAAGGCAACAAGAAAATGTTAATTTATTAAATCCTTTATATAATGATAATAAAATATATTCTATAATATTTTTTGGAGAGAAGTAATGAAAATAGAAGAATTAAAAAAAATATATAATGAAGGCGAATATTATTTATTAGGAACAAAAGATTATCCTCAGGATTTTAAAAAAGCTTTTGATCTTTTTAAAATTGCATCAGATGAAGGATATTTTCTTGCCACATATAATATAGCATGCATGTATTATTTTGGTCATGGAGTAAAAAAAGATTTAAATGAAGCTTTAAACTATTATATTTTAGGTTCAAATCAAGGTGATAAAGAAGCTTCATTTCATGCAGGAGAAGTAGCACTAGAACTTAATAAAAATGATATAGCAGAAAAATATTTAAGGCTTGCATGCGAAAGAAAATCACTTGGGGGAATGTTATCATATGCTTTATTCATAATAGATAAAAATAAAGATGAAGCCTTAAAAATAATAATAGAATCATCAAATCTTGGAAATGGCTTTGCTTCCCTTTTGTTAGGTGATTTTTATATGGAAGGAAAATATTTAGATAAAAATGAAAAAAATGCCTTTAATTATTATTTAAAGGCAGCAGAATTAAGAGTAAATGCGGCAGAAGAAAAGGTAGCAAGATGCTATAAAGAAGGTATAGGCACCAAAATAGATTTGAAAAAAGCAGAATATTATTTGAAGATGTCTAAAATACCTTATGAAGATTAAGAACAAAAATGAAATATAATTAAATTGGTGCTCTAAATTATAAATACTATTTACTATAAATTATGAATACTATTTACTATAAATTATGAATACTTCATAAACATGATAAAACAGGTGTAAAATTAGCTTTTTATATAGCTATATCACACCTGCTTTTATTATGGATTTAAACGGGTTAAAACTAGCATTTTTCTTTTTCTTCATTATTTATTTGAT
>CAKZZJ010000127.1 GCA_937885165.1 uncultured Caryophanales bacterium | reverse complement strand
CAATTTCCTAAATACTAAATCTTAAGAAAACTATGAGTTTTAATCTAAAAATGTAAAAGCCATAATTAAGTATTAATTATGTTTTTTTTAAAATAACTAATTTTTTCGTTGAATTACAAAGTAAAAAATGATATGATATATCGTGCTATAGTTAATTTTAAGGTAAAGGAGTTTATTAATGAGCAACAACAAATTAAAAGCCAAAAGAGCTTTGACTGTAACAATGTCTCTGGCTTTGACAATAACACTATCTGCTTGTTCTGGAGCTACAAATAACTATGGCTCACTTGATAAGGATGAGACCTATGCATCTGTAGGAGACTACAGTGTAACTTATGGTGAATTATGGGACGAATTAAAATGGAGTGCCCAAGACCTACTAAGTGAGCAAATCAACAATGTAGCTTTAAACAAGTACATAAATAACATTAGAAATGTATTGGAAAAATCCTATAGTGATTTATCTGATAGTGACAAAGAAAATCTAGGTATTGATGATGAAAGTGACTTCAACACTTTAAATGATACCTATAAAAACCGTTTAATTGATTACGTGGTACAGGACGTATTCTCATTCACATATAGTAATTCAAGTTACTGGGACAATGTTGAATTATATACAGATGATATTCCTACAGCTATCCAAAAATATGTAGATGGAATTTATAAGACATATCAAAAAGATAGTTTAACTGATGGAACAACATATATAGAATTATTAACAGGTGCCCTTGTTGATACTGATGCTGAAGACCATAAAGATGACTTCTATAAGCTTGGAATTTCTCTAAAAGAAAAATTCTATCCTCTTTTAGCAAAAGAACTATTAGCATTTAACGCGCTAAAAGAAGATGTAGATGAAGCATTTGAAGATGATGAAGATGAAGATGATAATATGATTGGATATTATCAAAATACATCTTATGTATCTAAATTCAAGAGCGAATATACTAACAAATATGACGTTGATTTAGTTATGATAAGATTCTCAACTTCAACAGAATATGATAATGTTTTAAGAGCTTTTGGTGTTAAAGTCTATAACAAACGTTTCTACTTCATCAGAGATAACGCTGATGACGGATATGATGATTATCTAGCAAGCAGCGATAGAATCACAGTTTCAGCCTATAACACTTTATATGATGATTTTTCTACAAGCCAGCTTACAAAAGAATATGGTGCATATGAACTTACTGGTGAAGAAGTATTTGAATTATTCATTCAGATTTACAATTACCAGTACAGTGGTTATAGAACTCCACTTACATCAACTGTAATTACTAAAGATACAGTATTATATACAGATGGTGATAATAACCAGATTAAGGCAGATTATTCTACTATCGGCTTAAATAATTTAAGAAATGTAACATATACTATTACTAAGCTTTACGCATCTGATGCTATAACAAAATATAATGCAAATGTAGAGTCACTTAAAGAAAATAATAAATCTGAAATAACATACTATGCTGATGATTTAAAATCTGATTATTCAGATACATTTAGAACATATATGTATGAAACATTATTGTTAGAAGATGAACAAGGCTATACTGATATGCATTCACGTTATACTACTTCTACTCAATCTGCAAATAGTGCTGAATATATGGTATATAAATTCGACGATGAAAAAGACTATATGGAAGGTGAATTGATAACTGATGAAAAGTTAAAAACGTATCAAGCGTTCTATAAACCAAGTCTTTCAAATTATGAAATCCTAAGTTATATAACTGATGATTCAAGAGAAGATTTATTTGATACAATCCTAAATCTTTTAATGCAAGATGATATCACTGAATCAAAGATTTCTTCTTCTTTATCAGATGTATTAGAAGATGTAAAAGTTTCTATTTATAACGAAGCTGTAGAAATAGGCTATAAAGTAAATAATTCTGATTATTCAAATACTATCTTAAAAGCTTCAAACGAAAATATTTTGGCAACTATCGAATATGATGATGTTAAATGGAATCTAAATATCGGTTATGATGAAACTGATGAAAATTCAATTAAGTTACCTGGTTATGATACACCATTCAGCGCTTTTGATTACTTAGAAAAAACATTAGGCATTTCTACTGCCCTTAATTTATTATCTAAAAAGATTATCAAAGAAACAAATGTTTATAAAGAAACATTAAATGATGAAGAATCAAGAGAAAATTATAAAACTTATATTGAAAATCTACTAGTTTATTTCTCAAATGATTATTATTCATCAAGTGGTTATCCTGCATCTATTGGTAAATATAATTTCTTGATGCTTTATTTCCATCAAGCTGATGTAAATAAGATTTTGGAGGAAAATTATCTTCTTTCTTTAGCAACATCTAAGTTATTAACAAATTATTCAAGCACATCTTTAGCTGAATTCTTCAAAAAATATACTGATCTAGCTTATGACAAATATTTCAATCTAAGCGCTACAAGATTAATTGTATATTTTGATAGAGACGACGATGATGATGCTGATGATGTTGATTTTGATGATCTTGATAACTGGGTTAATGAAGAAGTTACATTTGAAGGTGAAACAAGAACAAGAGCTTATGTAGCAAGAAGATTAATCTATGATATTTATGTTGAGGTTGCCGCATCAAGCGAAACACATACAACAACAATATCTAATCTTGTTACTGAAATCAACGAATCAAGTAAAGCAGTATATGAAGAAAACCCAATCGTTACAGAGAACAAATGGGCTAAATACCGTTATTTGGGATTCAAAGTTAAAACTGATACCGTTACAGCTACAAACTCTACTACTTCTATAGATTTTGATTTAAAACAAAGACTATATGATTATGCTAGAGGACATAATGAAGATAATACTGAAACTTATCAATATTTCGTAAATGACACTGTTCCTTCACTATATATGGAAATGTTAACAGCAGATGATATATCTACAAATAAGATTTTGGCAACTGATGATGGATTCAATATGATAGTTGTTACATCTGGTACTGCTAAATCAAGCGCTAAATGGAGCGAATCTGATTATGATAATACAGAAATCTTAAAAGATATCATCTTAAAATATAATGAAGAATATGTAAAGATAGATGATGTATTTAATGAAGATGAAAAATTGAATGTCAACCAAATCTTACTTTATGTTTTAGATGAAGCTATAAATGGTGATTCAACATTATCTGCAGCTGAAATTTCAGATGCATTATCAGCTTATCTATCACCTGTTTATGAAAGATTCACAAGTGATGCAACTCAAACAATCGTACTTCTTAATTTCATAAAGTCAGCTACAAACTCAACTGGTGAACTATATGATGTTGTAAAATTCAAAAATGAATCATATGTAGGAGAAAATGGTGTATTCTCTAAAATTATTGTTATAAGTCAAGATACAGCTGATTCTTATTCAAGATTCATCAATGATACGACGAATACTTCCAATACATTTGAAAACTGGTGGGAAGAATTAGAAGCACAAGTTGCTTCATTCTTACAAGAAGATACTAAGGAGGCAAAATAATATGAAAATAAATAAAAAATTATTAGCATTATTGCCTCTGTCTTTAATGACAGTATCTTTACTATCATGTAGCGGTGATAACTACAATACTACTATACCTTATGGTACATTAGCATCAAAATTAACATCCACTGTAGCAACCGCTAACGATGATTTGTCACTAAGCTTAGATATGTATTATACAAGATTAAGAGCCAGTGGTTATGATGTATTTGAAACTGCAGTTAAAAAAGCATTATATGAAAAAGAATATAAGGCATATAAAGATATGCTTAATGCTAAAACAATTAATGAATTAACAGATAAAGATGCTACTATAGAAGCCTTAACTATAACTAACACAACAACAAACGAAACCCTTTACACTATTGATGCTGATAAATATCTTGAATTAAGGCAAACATTCCTAGAAAGCATTAACACAAGCCTTGCTTCTGCTATATTCTCAACAGGCAAGGAAGAAACAATCAATAACAACACAGAAAAAGAAAACAACAAATTAATCGCTAAATTTGTTGATGCCGAAAACAAATTAGGCATCGAATTTACTGCTTCTGATATCAAATGGTTTGGCAAATCAAGTGCCAACTATGAATTAGGCGAAAATTCAGGTTTAATTCAGTTTGAATCTTCAACACTGACTAAACTTGAAGACTTAATCAATTCATATATCCTTACTGAGGCTGAAAAGCTATCAGTTAAAAAAGGCTTATTCCAAGTCGCAGATTTAGAATATGTATATGATGAAGATAAAGAAGACGATACATCAAATCAATATTATTTATTTGACAGTGATGATATCAAAACTAAATACGAATCTACATATATGACATATGGTACTTATAGAGCTATAGTTATTCAGTTTAACACACTAAAGGAAGCTCAAGATGCCTTGACTAACATAACAGCTACAGGCAAGATTTCATCTGATCCTGCTACTGCTAAAGCTGAATATATCAACCTTTATAATTCATATTACGCATTTAAAGAAACTATTTCTGATGCAAATGAATATGTAGTTTCTAAAGATTTAAATGAACTTAGTGATTTCAGCACTTCTATTCAAGAATTAATCAAGACAACATTAGAAGACAATGAATATTTAACTGAACCAAGAAATCTAAGTGACAAATATATATTGATATATAAATTTGATACTGAATATGATATTCATGGTGATTCTTTAAATGAACAAGTAAATTATTCTGATTTATCAGCTGAAGATAAGGCTAAATACACAGTGCTTGCTAAGGATGCATTACTTGATTCAAGTGTTTCTTCTTATACAACTACATGGAAAGAAAAATTACTTGAAGAATCAGGCATTGAAATTTATGACCCATTCTTTGAAACTAAATTCTATTACGTTTATTCAGACTGGTATGAAAGATTAACTTCAAATGTTTCTTCTACTTTTGATTTAATATTCAAACTTGATTCATTTGAATACAGTGTTGAAGATTTCTATCTAGATGCTTCAAGAAAATATGCATCAACAATCATCCCAGAATATTTCATCTTAGAATATGCAGATAAATATTATGATTCATACGTAGATAATCATTATATTGATTCTGATTTACATGATGATAATGTTGAAACATTAGAAGATGATATCGATTCATTCAACAACAACGAAAAATCTCAATATCCAAAGAGTGCTGGACTTGAAGTATATCTACTTGCAACATATGGATATCTAACAAAAGATGATGTAATTAAATATTATTATGATGCAAGACAAGCTAGAACAACATACCTATCAAGAAATGTATTCCTTGAATGGGGCGATGATGAACACAATGTTACTGATACAGCAAAAACTGGCTTCTTAACTAAATTACTTGAAACAGGTAATAATCAGTATTCAACATTGTTTGATATTAATTTGGATCATATCCTTATTAATATAGATGATGATGGTGATGGTTCTCCAGATGATCCAAATAAATTCTTAACTGATAACCCTTCTATTGCTGATGAATTTAAAAATGCAGTTGAAGTTCTAGCTAAGGCATTATATACTGAATCAATAAATGAAGCATATTCTGGTAATTCATTATATGAAATACTTACATATATTAAATCTGAATATGAACTAGGAAATAAATTAAAATCTGATCCAACTAAGACTTGGGATGATTATAAGACATTCAATTTCCTACTTACAGTTGAACAATTATCAAGTTCTTCTGATATTACAGAATCAACAGTATCTAATTTTGTTGAACCATTTGCCAACTATGTAAAGAATATTTATAAATTTGCTTCAGCTACTGGTTCATCAAGTGCTTCTTCTTCATATGAAAATGGTATTTATTATTTCGTATTTGAAGATAGTGAAGGTGAATTAACAGGCCATACTGCTTCTACAGCTGAACAGGTATCATATGTAACTTATGATTCATTATGTATGACTAATTATGGTTATCATATGATAATCCTTAATTCATATACTACACCAAGATCTACAAAATCTACTAAATCATCAGACTCAGTAGGCTATCTTGAAAATATTCAAGTTAATCTACAGACATATACAGATGATGATGACAATGAGGT
>CAKZZJ010000126.1 GCA_937885165.1 uncultured Caryophanales bacterium | reverse complement strand
AATGAAAACATAAATAATTATTTTTAAAAAAAATAATTTTTTCTAATAAAATTTACATAATTAAAAACTAAAAAAATCGAGAAAATAAGAGAAAATTTGATTCGTTTTATTATTTTTTTGATTTTTTTATAAAATCATTAAATATTTGTATTTTGTTAATGAGTCAAAGACAATTTTTTTATTAATGCACTTTTTTTAAATAATTAAATGAATCCATAGTATATTTTTCCTATAGGAGGAAAAATATATGAAAAGATATTATTCGTTTTCAAAAGAGTTCAAACGAAGAATTGCAGAACAAAAAGAAAAAGAATCTGTAGTAGGAAGCGAGGTGAAAATCAAGAGGATAGAATTGAATAAAACTCAAAGCTATGTTGCTGATGGGATATGTTCTATTGCCTATATCAGCAGACTTGAGGCAAATGATGGCAAGCCTAATGAACATTTTTCTGATATCTGTGACAAAATAAATATGAACCCCAAAGCCATTGATGACTTATATGAATTAAGCAACGATTTAGAAGTACTGACTAATGCTTTTTATCATTTTGATGACGAAGCATTTGCAAGTGAACTAGTTATAATTAAAGATTTTAAAAATTATAGGGCAACCTTGTTAAAATTCATCTGCTTTCTTTATAAAAAAGATTTAAAAGAAGCTTATGATTATTATGATAGATTATTACCTTTAATAAAGACTATGTATGATACTGATTTAACATATTTTTCTTTATTCTCAGGAATATTTCATTATCTTGGCGGCTCTTTTAGAGAAGCACAAGATGATTTACTTGCTTTAGTAGATATAAAGCTAACTCACAACCAGGAAATGTTAAGAGATATTTATTTGCTTTTTATTGATTTAAGATTATCAAATCTTGAAGCCATAAAAAATTATTTTGATATTCATGATAAATTAATAAATGAAGCATTATATCAATATGCAGAAGAAATAAGTTATTATTTCTGCTTATTTTTAGCGAAAAATAAGGTTGATAATTTATATAATTTAATTCTTAAAAGAATAACAAAGAAAGAATATATAAATACAATAATTTTTTATTATGAATTTTTTAACAATAACAAGATAATGGATTTTAATTCAAAAGAAATAAATGATTTTTCACTGGCAGTAATAAGAATAAATAATTATTCAAAAAAGGCAGCATCAAAAGCGCTTCTTGATAATAGTTCTATAACAAGACTTGATTTTGAATATTATATATTAGAATATCTCATGGTTCCAAAAAAACAAAGAAGAGAATATATCATAAATAACATTCCTGTTTATAAAGAAATAGGTGATAAATTTTTAAACAAATATTTTATGAGTGAATTAGTGAAGATATCATCTAACACAAAAATTTATAAGGATATTAGGGATTATTATGACAAGATATTTTTGGAAAATTATTAATAAAACATTTATTTTATCATTCATCACATTATTCTTTATTGTTTTAGGTATCAAGATACATATTTACGCATCACCAATTTGGTCATATGAGTGGGAAAACACAGTGATTAGAATACCTGTTGGTGATGAATTATCGAAATATGAAACAATTCCTGTAGCATATTTGTGTAAAGACAATAAAAGACTAAATGATGCGAAAATAAGTTATCAAAGAAGCGGTGATTGGCTCTATTTTTTAAAGGATGTTGATACAAACAAGGTAGGCACATATTATGTATGGTATAAAGCATATGAATATGATAATTATTCACCTGGGACATGTATTAATTATAAATGCCTAATCACATTTATTGTTGAAGATTTAATACCGCCAAAGATTACAGTTTTAGCAGATAACATATATTTTAAAAGAAAGAAGCTACAAGATAGTCTTTCAATAAATGATAGATTATTAAGCAATGTTACAGCAGTAGATAATTATTCTTACGCAAGCATTACATTTAATCATAATATTGATTTGACAAAAAACGGCAAATATCCGGTCTTTGTATACGCTGTTGACAAGTATGGAAATGCAAGTGAAGATAAGTTTTATGCAACCGTATATGATGAAAATTATCCTGTAATAACTATAAATTATTCAAATGACATCATTAAGTATAACAGGAATAGTGATGTTGATATTAAATCATATATAGTTGCCACAGATGAAATTGATGGTGATATCAGCAATAACATAATTTATCCTGAATTTGATTTGACAACAATTGGGACAAAAGAATATCAGATAAGTGTTACTAATAGTGGTGGAAATACTACAACAAAAACATTTAGGATAGAAGTAGTAGATGATATAGCACCTTCTATTACTCTTACATCATCAACACTGACACTTAGTTATGATACTGATATTAATAACCTTAATTTTTTTAATTATATTTTAAAAATAGAAGATGATAGTGAAATAAATTATGATAATCTAGTTATAAGCCATAACTTAGTAAATAAAGTTGGACTTTATTATATTAGTTATGATTATGATGATGGGATAAATTACGCTAATGCAGTATTAGATGTAAGACTAATTTCATACAAGAGTCCCGAAATTAAATATGAAGATGTAACGTTATATGAGGGAGAAAGAACATCTTTATATGGCTATGTGGATGTATATGATCCATCTGATTCAAATATAGAAGAAAGCCTCGTTATAGATGACTCAGATGTTGATTATGAAAATGAAGGAATTTATTACGCCACTATTTACGCCATCAATACTTCTGGTATGAGTAAAACAGAAAAGATGAAAATAACAATTAATAAGAAATATAATACGACTGTAATAATTCTTATTATTGTGAGTGTATTTTTATTTTTAGTAGTTTTAACTTTAGGAGTTATAGCTTATTTATATTTAAAAAAAGAAAAGAAACTTAAAAAACAAACAAAATAAAACCCCAATATTTTCAAATTTGTAATCATATATTATATGATTTACAAAGAAGTTGACTAAACTCTATAAAAATGGTAAAATCAAGAAAACGTTTTCTAGGAGGTTTATTATGAAACTGAAAAGAATTTTAAGTATCTTTTTAGTATCAGCAAGTATGCTTGCTATTGTAGGTTGTTCGAATAATAATAGTGATGATACTACTGCATCAGGTGTTACACCAACTACTACGCCTGGTGTTACTACATCAACAACTACAACAACAGTAGTAGAAGGCGATGAAGTTTATCCAACAATTTCTAAGGATACTGCTGATTTCGATGGCTTTTCTTTTTCTGGTCTACAAGTAGACACAACAAACGCCAAAACAATATATTATGTTGGCGAAGAGTTTAGCAGCGAAGGATTAGTAGTAACAGCTTATTATAGAAAGATGGTTGATGGTAGTTGGCAGCGTAAAAATAAAGAAATCACAACCTACTCTATTAATACTGATGCATTTGATTCATCAGTAATCGGAGCACAAGATATCATTATAAGTTATCGTGAGGGTGATATTAATCAAAGTGTTACATATACAGTAAACATTTTCACTTCACCTTTTGCAAGAATGACTAGTGGTAGCTATGTTGCAGGTTTGAATGTTACGTTTAAAGATGGCGGTCTTAAAGAAAATAATACATATTTAAGAGAACAATATGTAGATACTGCCTTTACTGCCACAAGAGATTCATTCAATTTTGAAAAAATAGTTAATACTATAAATGCTGATGGATATATCACACAGACTACTGAAACTTTAGCTTCAAGGTCAATAAAAAATGACAGTATCACAAGCAATATTGATATAACTAAAATCGGCACATATACAATAAAGATTGAATATGATGCTGGAAATGTAACAATTGATGGTGAAGAATTTGAAAATAAGATTACTACATTTGCATTATTAAATGTAATTAACCCAGTTAAATCAATTTCTAAAGCTTCTACAAACGATACAACATTTGAAGCAACACCAAGAGGTATTGATTTAAGTGTATGGAAATTCAATATTACTAGAAATTCTGGTTTAGTAGAAGAAGTTAATTATTCATCTGATTTATTCAGAGTAAGTGGTATTAAACCACTAATCACAGGTAATTATGAAGCTACAGTAGAATATTTAGGTTCATATTTGGGTAACTCAAGACCAAGTGTAAAAGTAAATGTAACAATAGCTGAATCATCAAAATACAACATCAAAATTTATACTGATTTATCAGAAGTAATGGTTGATAATGCACATGTTTCAGTCGGTACAATAACTGAAACAACTACTGGTGTTGATTTAACAAATGGTGATGGAATAATCGTTGGAGATAATTTAAAACAAGGTAGCAAGAACGCATCCTATGATGGATTGACATTTAATTATAAGATTACAGTTCAAGCAGTATCTAAGAGCAGTAAACTTGTATTTAAATTGGATAATCCTGGTGTTGTTGTAATTTATTTATCAAGCACTTCTGGTTCTGATTTGGTAAGATCATTTATAATCAAAGATGAAAATGGTGATGATTTCTTCGAAGGAGAAACATCAGTATTTAATGTACCGGAAGATAGATTTGAACTTACATTTGAAAAAGCAGGTACTTACACTTTAACAGTACCTAGTGGTGGAATTTATTATTTCGGCGCTGTTGTAGCGCTAGAGAAATAGGATGGTGATATTATGAAAAACATTAAAAAGATTATCGCATTAGTCCTATCTTTAGGAATTATGACATCACTTGTTGCTTGTGGAAATAGTGAAGAAAATACAAGCTTAAACACTAGTGTTATTCCAACTGCTGGCTCACAGACAACAACTACAACTACAACTACTACAACAAATACTGTTTATGTATCACCAACTGCTAAAGCTGATGGTGCAGGCACAAAAGAAAACCCAGTATCATTTTCTATGGCATATTCTCAGGCAACACCTGGGACAACAATTCTTCTTGCAGAAGGTACATATAAATCAAGTAACCGTCAGCAATTTTTCAAGAGTGGTTCTCAGGGACATTATATAACTGTTAAACCTGAAGTAGAGGGCACTAGAGTTATATTTGATTTTTCTGAAATGGCTTTTGATGGAACAAATAGAGGTTTCCAAATTTATGGTGATTACTGGCATTTTTATAGAATAGAAATCTGTGGTGCTGGTGATAATGGCATGTATGTTGCCGGCAGTCACAATGTTATTGAGGAATGCTTATTCTATAATAACAGAGATACTGGTCTTCAAATTGGTAGAGCCTATAGTGAAAATACACATCTTGATGAATGGCCAGCATACAATTTGATTCTAAATTGTACATCATATGCTAATTATGATGCCGAAACATTAGGAGAAAATGCTGATGGTTATGCAGCAAAATTAACTATTGGCTATGGTAATGTTTTTGATGGCTGTATAGCATATAGAAATTCTGATGATGGCTGGGATTTATTTGCCAAAGTAGATTCAGGTAATATAGGTACAGTTCATCTATATAACTGTGTATCATTTGAAAATGGTTATCTTCCATATCCAATTAAAGCAGTTGATGCTAATGGAAATAAATATGATACATACAATACTCCAAATGGCGATGGTATCGGCTTTAAACTTGGTGGTTCAACTATGGAGGGTGATGTAGTATTAGAAAACTGTATGTCATTTAATAATAAATTACATGGCTATGGTGATAACTCAAACCCAGGCTTTATAAGTATAAGTAATTCAACAGCATTTAATAACTGTATGGGTTTAAATTCTGATGGTACAGTATCATCAAATAGAGGTATCACAGGTGAAGGTGCAAATAAATCAAACAACATTGATTTAGCCCGTTCTACAGCAAGTTATAATAATTATTATGGTGTATTATCATATATCAATAACCAAACAAATTTCTCAACTGAAAATGATAACAACTATAATAGTGATTCATTTAGAGGTTCTGTAGGATATTCTATATTTACTACAGGATATTCAGACGGTGAAACATATACTTCATTTACAGATTATGTTGATGGGTCATCTTATCATTCATCAATTACGGACTATCCATATTCAGGTGGAACAAAAGGAAGTAATGTATTATCCGATTCATCTTTCGCATCATTAACACCAATTAATGCAATCTGTAGCAGTGTTAATGATTTAGATACAATAAGAAATCTACATTATACATTAAGAAATTCTGATGGATCAGTTAACATGGGTGATCATCTTAGAGTCGTTGATCAAAAATTATTAACTTATGCTAATGGTTCTCAGATTGGTGCTTGTTTAAATAAGACAAATTATGATAGTTATAAGCATTCTAATTTTGTTAAATTCATGCAGTCAGACGCAGCAGAATTAAGTGATATTGATGTTGATCTTATTTCTGCATACTCATTTGCAAGCCCTATTACTAATATCGATGCAACATTACAGGATTTTGATGTTCCAAGGTTAATTACCGGCTGTGATATTACATGGACTTCTTCAAACGATGATGTATTACATGTAAATCCAAATGAAATTTCATCTGTTTCAAATTCAGTATTTTCGAGAGTTGAAGTTATTGTTCCTACAAAAGAAGAACATGTAACTCTTACAGCAACCATAACCAAAAAAGGTTATTATCTTACTAAATCGTTTGAGATTACAGTACTTCCTAGAAATCAAGCATTAGGTGAATTATCATCTACATCATCTAACGCAATAAGAGTAGAATTATATTCCACTTATAATGAACCAAGAATATACGCACTTGATGCTTCTGCAACAGGAGATACTGAATTATCAACAGACCTTTATACATTAGAAAAAACTTATCGTTTTGCATCTAGTGCAAAATCAACATTCTATGATACTGATGGTGTATATACATCAGTTCCAGGTGTTTATGAGACAACTGTTGTCGCAACCTCTAAGGCAACTAATACTAAATCTACATTCGTTTACAATGTATATGTAGTTGACCCTGAGTGTGAAATAGATTTTATGGATAGTGCACAAAATATAACATTATCACAAAACGGTGTCAAAGTAAGCGGCGATTTATCTAATATTGAAGGTAGTGTTGCAGGTATCATCAGCAAGACAGAATTAACTAACCTTACTGCAAGTGATTTTGTAAATAGTACTACTTATGATGTTCAGTATGTCGATATTGAAACTGATACTATAGAAGCAGAATTTAAAGCTGACAACATGAATGTTTCAAATACTGAAATTCAATATTATTTATATTATGTTGTTTTAAATAAGAATAGAACCAATTTAACTAACACAGTAAGAAGCGTTACGATAACTACAGCAAAGATTGATAATGAAAAAGCATTCCATGATCTTGCAAGAGGAGTTACTGCTTCAAGTTCAACAGTTATTTATAGCTTAACTAGGGATCTTGATTTTTCTACAGTTGAGGGAGGATATGTAATAACTGATAAAGCAAGCTCTAAAGCATTCAGTGGTCTATTCAATGGTAATGGTCATACAATTAAGAATATCAATATTTCAGCAAATACTACAGATTCGTCAACTGAAAAATATTATAATGTATTCTATAAAGTATCTAATGGTGCTATAGTAAATGTTAATTTTGATAACATTACAATCAACAACCCACAGGCTAAGGTTGTAGGTGTTATCGGTGATTTACAGGGCGGATATTTATATAATATTAAATTGACAAATATCGGTATGGTTGGTAAAGAATCTATCGGTGGTTTGGTTGGTCAGGTCACTGGTGGTACAAATTATATTTCCAATGTATCATTAATAAATCCACTTCCAGATGCTAATGTAACTGATCATTCTACAACTGTAGCTAATGACTATATACCTACTACTTATAAATTCTCATCATCTAATAAATATACTGGTGGTATCGTTGGTAATGTTCAGATGAATAGCGATCAGACAACATTAACACTTTATATCGACTCATGCTCAGTTGTTGCCAATATTGGTGATGGAAATGACGCACAAGGAAATACTGGTGGTATCGTTGGTAGAGTTAAGAATGATTCAAGTGTTTATTACACAAGCATAACTAATTCAGTATTCTATGGAACCATAATTTCCAAAGGTCAGTACCAGGGTGGTATGATTGGTGATTTGGATAATGGATCTGGTTATGTATATCTATATGAGAATGTATCTGGAGCTAGATTTGTTTGGAATTCAACTGTACTTGATGCATATGTTGCCGCTAAGGCTTCTGCAGATCAAAAGTATGCCCATAAGAATTCTAACCCTATGATAGGTAGAGCTACTAAGGGTGAAACTGGAGTATATGAGGTTGATAAGTGCTTTGGTACATGGACTGAATATTATGAATCTAATGGAGTATATTCTACATCATTTGCATTTGATTTATCTATAGAAGACGATGAAGGATACGTTCAGTTATTCTATCCAAGTGAGACATGGTGGAAGAGCATAGGCTTTGATTTAGATAATATATGGGTTTATGATGCAACTACTAATTTTATTCGCTTAAAATAATATAGTAATTAATAATATGGGGAAATGGAAACCATTTCCTCTTATTTTATGTAAAATATATAACAATTATTTAAATTTTGATGTAAAATATAGCAAAAGGAATGAAGTAAAAATGAAAAGAATAATATTTAGTTTCATAATATATGTGGCAGTAGTTGTAGGTGGCACTGTATTATTGGTATATTATGTTGGTGGTACAAGTTCAATTATATATTCCATATTGATATTTATATTCGCATCAATAATTGATTTAAGTCTTACATATTTGGAAAATAAAAAAATAGCTGATGTTATTAAAACTCATGGTTATTCATCTACAACAACAATAAATTATCTTGAAGGAAAAAAAGATAAATGCTTTTTTACTGCAGGTAAAAATGGGACTTATGCATTATTATTTAATGCTTATGTTATGATAGAAATGTATGATGATGCAGAAAGAATATTAAATTTTTATAATAAAGATAATCAATACATGTTTTATGCGGAATATATTTATTATTTAGCAAAAAAAGAAAATGATAAATTAGATTATGTTTATAATAAATTATTAAACTCTAGAAATAAAAAATTAATTGTTCAAAAAGAACAGATAGTTTATATAAAAGAACTAGTATTTGAAAATAAATATAATCCGATATTAGAAAAATCCAATTATGAATATGTTAAAAAATTATGTGCAAATTATAAAAAGAAAAACGCATAAAAAGGCCATAATAAATTATAAAATTTTGTAATTAGTATATTTGTATCACTAAATAATAGTTACATAGATATGGCCGAAACATTAAAAGAAAATGAATAATTTAAAAGGTGGTCTATTTCGATATGATCACCTTTTTGTTCGCCATAAAGTCTAATGGTTAAAAATTATTTTTTACCCAAAATATATAAAAAAACAAATTGAAACTTTGGATTTGGCTTTATATTCTAATAAACCCGAATTTATTGTTGTTTATGGTAGAAGAAGAATTGGAAAAACATATCTTATAAGAGAATATTTTAACAATAAATTTTCTTTTTACACTTCAGGAACAGAAGATAAAAGTTCAAAATATCAATTATCAGTTTTTGCCTCAAAATTAAGCAAATATAGTGGTGAAGATATAATAAATTTAAAAAGTTGGTTAGAAGCTTTTACTATTTTAGAAAAATATATAGAAGAAGGCAAAATAAAAAAAGATGAAACGTCAAAAAAATATGTACTATTTTTCGATGAGATTCCTTGACTGGACACACAAAAATCTGATTTTACATCAGCTTTTGATTTATTTTGGAATACATTTTTATCTGCAAGGAGTGATGTTTTATTAATAGTTAGTGGTTCTGCATCATCATGGATAATAAAGAATTTTATTGATGATACTGGTGGATTTTATAATAGAATCACACAGAAGATTCATTTAATGCCTTTTTCAATAAAAGAAACAAATGAATTGTACGACTATTACGGTATAAAGATTAATGAGTTAGAACTTATTCAAAGCTATATGATTTTTGGAGGAGTTCCGTATTATATATCCTTAATGGATAAGCGTTATAGTTTAATCCAAAATACAGAGATGCTTGTATTTGAAGAAGATGGGGAACTTTTTAAAGAGCTTAATTCGTTATATGATTCTTTATTTAAAAAATCCAAAATTCACATCAACATTGCTAGAACACTTGCCAAAAGTGAACAAAGCTTGACGAGAGAAGATATTTCAAAAAAAGCACTTATCGGAAGTGGTAAACCATTGTCAAATGCTTTAAGAGAGTTAGAAGAGTGCGGATTTATCAGAAAATACAACAATATAACTACAACAAAAAATAATGCATTTTATCAATTGATAGATCCTTTTTCACTATTCAGTTTTAAATTTGTAGAAAGTGGCAAAATAACATCATGGATAAAATATAGTAATTCTCCATCATATTATTCATGGCAGGGTCATGCGTTCGAAGTTGTCTGTTTCCATCATATAGAAGAAATTAAAAGATTACTAAAAGTTGAAGGCATAGAAGCAAATATTTATTCATGGAGAAGCAAAATAAATAATCATTTATAAATAGATATGATTGTTGATAGGGCTGATGGTGTAATGAATTTGTGTGAAATTAAATATTCTCTTAATGCATATGTTATAACAAAAGAATATGCCGATAAGATGATAACTAGAATGGAAACGTTAAAAAATGAGACTAAAACAAAGAAGAGTCTTCACTTAACAATGATTACTTCTAATG
>CAKZZJ010000125.1 GCA_937885165.1 uncultured Caryophanales bacterium | reverse complement strand
CATTGCTTCTTTAGTAGACTCCATATAATCTTTTGCATAATCTTTAACAGGCACTATTTCATAAATGTCAGAATTAATCAATTTTTGAATAACTTTCGCAATATGTTCAGCATTTCCTTCTTTAATATTGCCTACAGCGTAATTTTCTCCTCTTCTTGAATAAAACACTACTAATGATTTCATTTTACTTTAACTCCTCATATTTTTTTAAATAATTAATAACGATATCTTTTGGATTGATATTTCCATTTGTAAAACACCACAAATTAAGTGCTCCATAATAGATACTAATAATTTCAGTTACACTATTACCAACTAATGATTTTATGTATTCATTATCATAATTAAGTTTTAAATTCCCATATTTACTGCCTAAAACAGAATGTGAAAACCATCCTTGGGCCATTTTTAATCCAGATTCCATAATATGATCAATTGATTTTAATAAGAAGTTTTCTAATCTTTCATATGTTGAATAATTATCATCAAGCTTTAAATCGTCATAAAACAAATTAATTTCTTGTTCTATTAAATCTTCTTTAGATTTGAAATGTATATAGAATGCTCCTTTAGACACCCCCGCTTGTTTTGTTATTTCAGCAACTGATACATTATCATAACCATTATCATTAATCAATTTTAAAGCAACTTCTATTATTCTTTTTTTATTCTCATTTGATTTTATAATTCTTGAATCATTATTATATTTCATGATTATATTATATCATTTAATTGACCGTTAGTCAATAAATTAGTAAAAAACACCAAACTAAATATGATACCTCATGAATTATTTATTATTAGATAAATTTTAATCAATTCCGTCAATTCATTGATTTTTATAAATTACAATTTTTTTATTTTTTTACTTAATTTATTTATAGCTGGCTCCTTCAAGTATTAAAAAAGTGATGGAAAGGATTCCTCCATTACCACCACTTGTAATTATAATATCATTAAATATTTATATTATTCTTTTATTTCCCAATGGCCACCTTTTTCAGTGCCAACTCTAACAATATCATTTGTAGCATTAATTATCCTTTGAACAGTCTTTTTTGATTTCCCTATCTTATCAGCCATATCTTGTAACGATATTTTAGGGTTTTCCTTTATAAGTTGCTTAATAATAGCTAAATTATCGTGGACATTATCGTGGACATTATCGTGGACATTATCGTGTACATCGTGAGGGACATTTGTCACTGATGCCATTACTTCTTCATCAAATGGTATTGTAACTTTAACAAAACCATCTAAGAATTCGAATGCTTCTTTGCCATAATATTTTACAATAGTAGGAACACCAAAACCAGTATGTTCAACAAACTCTAATTCTCTTAATATTCTCATAAGTTCAGGATTTCTTAGTTTACTAACACCTTTAAAGAAATCATCTTTTGATAATTCATTTATGGTTCTTCCAGTTGATATTATTTCAATTCTATTACTAAAAACTTGAATTTGAGGTGAATTTAATTCAGTCCATTTAGATAAAAATTTGGATTTAGATCCACTTACATATATCATATTTACTTTTATTCATAAATCCATTTAAAACAAACTCAAAGGCTTCAAGGTTCTGTATTTCATCTAGCAACATATAGTATTTATTATTTTCAGATGTTTTTTATCAATGAATTCAATAAAATCTTCAGATGGAACTTTTTTCTTTTGTTCTGCTATCTCTAAAATATTAACCCCAATTTTATTTAAGTCATCAGCTGAATCAAATGCGAATTTAATAATACTGTTTTTTTAATACCCTGACTCAAAAGATAATTATAAAAAATATCGTTCATTAAGTATGATTTTCCCACTCTTCTTACACCTGTTATAATTTTAATTAATCCACTGTCAATTCCATCTATTAATCTTTTAAGATATAAATCTCTTTTGAATTCCATTTTCGAAATCTCCTTCAGTTCTTGCTTGAATTTCGAATTTATTATCACTATTCGAATCAAAAATCAACAATGTAACACATCTATTTATTAAAAAATATAAAATAAAATTAACTCCACAAATGTAATAAAATAAAAGTGCTGACTTGAGACAAAAATCTCGTATCAACACAGTTATACTAATATGTGTAAAAGCAAATTCCTTAATACAAAGTCATTTAATATGAGAGTTTAATAAATACATTTTATAGTCATCTAAAGAAAAAACTTTATTAGAATTTATATTACCATATTTTTTAATTAGTTCTTTTATGCTTATTTCTTTAGAAATCCTTATCGCCTCAACATCATTATTGATAATTCTTTCTATTATTATTTCTATATCTTCTTCTAAAATGTTTCCTAAACGCCACTTTGGAAGCGGATTTGTATAATTAAAATAAACATTAAAATCCGATGTTATATTTAAAACTATTTCATCATCGAAATGTGGAATAAAGTGAGAATCTTCGTCTTTTAATAATTCAATGCATTCTTTTTCTGTTAATATGTTTTCATAATCCAAATAGAAAGGTTTTACTTCATCAGGTATATTTTGTTTATTAATTCTAATGTCATATAAACCCATATTATTACCATCACAACTACCTTCATGAATGATGATTTCATTTATATTCATTTTTTTAGCAACATCTAATAGTTTTACAACATCAGCTTTATTTTCTTCGTTAATGAATATTTGCCATCTGGGTTCAATTTTATTTGCTTTTAAAATATTTGAAGCTTCGATTAATTCTTCATATGCGCCATTTCTTCCAACGTATTTGTCAGTCATTTCTTTTAGCCCAAAAAAAGTAAGTTGAACTTTTTTTGTTCCGACTTCTTTCAAGAATTCTACATATTCTTTATCTCTAACAATCTTATAAAATGATGCTAATTCAAATCTTTTTGGAAGAATTGAAGATAAAAGATTGTCTTTTTTGAATCTTTCTTGGTAATTTTGACAAAAATCGGGTTCCCTTAACCAACTATAGAAAGTGATGTTTTTAAAATATGGTTTAAACAAATTAACTATTAACTCATCACTTCCATCGTCCATTATATTGTTCGGCAAGTCTCCAAGCCAACAATGCTTACATCTATTAGGACAACCATGCATATCTACAACTAAAACAAGGTTTTTATTAATGGGTTTTATTTCATTAAGCTTAAATTTAATATTAAGAATTTCGCAGATTTTCATTAATGTTGATAAAGATGGTGAAACATTCATAGTTTCATATCTTGCGACAGTTGACTGTGGGAAACCGGCAAGACTCGCTAATTCTTGTTGAGATATGCCCAGCTCTTTCCTTCTTTTTATCAGTTTTTGGATAAAATCATATTCTAGTTTTTCGCTAGAATTATTTATTTTTAAGCTCATTTTCTATTTCCTCAATCGTAGGTAAGCTGCTTTTGAAATTTTCTGGTATCAATTTTGATAACTTAAATGAAGAAATTCCAATTGGCTGATTAGAAGATTCTAAAGCGTATCTGGCTAATATCTCATTTTTGTTTTTGCAAACCAACAATCCTATCGTTTTTTCATCTCTTTCTGATTTAAGCATATTATCTACAGCAACAACATATGTACCTAATTGGCCAATATCTTCGGGCTTAAAATTCCTTGTTTTTACTTCAATTACAACATACGCATGGATGCTTGTGTTATAAAAGAGCATATCTATAAACTCGTCACTTTCACCAATTGAAAGTCGGTATTCTCTTCCCATATAAGCAAAACCCGTACCAAGTTCAATAAGAAATTTTTGAATATTATCGATCAACGCGTCCTTTAATTCTTTTTCGCCGAATTCATCCTTTAGAGAAAGAAAATCAAAATTATATGGATCTTTGGTTATTTGTTTAGCCAGATCACTATTTTCTTTTGGCAAATGATAATCAAAATTAGTTATCGCTTTCCCTTGCCTTTCGTATAGATTAGAATCAAGGAAAATACCCAATGTATTTCTTGACCAATTATTTTTAATTGTTTCATTTACATAAAAGAGAGCTTTTTGTTGGTCTCGATTAGTAGCACTAATAATCAAACATAGATGTCCCCATGGAACTTCAAATATTTGCGCAGCAGCTTGTTGCGTAATTAGATTTTCTTTTTGCGCAGCAGCTTGTTGCGTAATTAGAACTTCAGGAAATAATTCATAGAATTGTTTCATATATTGCAAATTTCTAACCGAAAACCCAGATGTATTTGGAAATAGTTCTTTTAGATCTTTAGAAAGAGTGTCATAAAATTTATTGCCCCATTTAACATCAGACTTCATATTCACAATATCTTTCCCGAGCAGCCAATAAAATTGCAACAATTCGATATTAACTTTAGTTGCTGCTTTTATTTGTGATTTTTTGTACCTTTGTTTAAGCTCAACTAACCATTCCTCATATTCCCTATCTGTGATCGATAAAATTTTTTTATTTTCCATATAAACCGCCATCTCCTAATACAATAAAATTATATCATATATGCTATTAACACACAATGTAATTAAAAAGATTTTAATATAAAAAACTGGTATTTCAGCATGTTTAATCATAAATTGACTAAATTCCTTTGTATCAGTTCTTATGTTTCAATATGTTAAAGTATAAATGTTTTAATACAGTTTTTTGCACTCCAATTTATGATTTTGCGAAATTTTCAGTAACATTTATCTTACTAAACTCTAAAATAGCAAAGAATTATAACGAATATGTGGCATTCAGAATTAGATTATCATCAATATTCCATGGTCCATCACAAGCAACTACTAATCTATATTCATATCCTTTAGTTTCTAATATCAAACCTAATAAGAAAATGAAAATTCCTATATCAATTAAATTTTGGTATATCACTTTATTATTAGGCATAATTCCTCTTTTGCCTTCTTTTCTATATCGATATATTTCTAAATTGGAATCGTTATCTTTAATAAACCATGGTTGAGTATTACAACTAGATGGAGAGAATCTAGCAATATCAATAACATCTAAATACTTATTACCATCATAAATTTCTTCACCATTTTTACGCTTAGACTTAAACATATCTTTTCTATACGAATCACTTGGTACTTTACATATTGCCATCATTGTAACAAAGGATAAACCATCATAAAGTAATTCACTTGTTTTTCCAATTCCATACCATAAAGTTCCAATGTTAAGACTTACAAGATATAAATCTAGTTGTTCACCTATATAACCAATATTTTGTAAATAATTTTGTTTTTGGTCGCTATAAAACAAAATACAATATTCAGCGCCACGTCTACAATTTGTTTCTTCCTCTTTAATAATTTTGATTTTGACTTTTATATCACTCATCAAAGATATTGTATTGTTAAAGAATTCATATATTTTATCTATTTCATCATTTGTAATATGATAATTATCTTTATAATAAACTTTTGTTTTATTATCACGAAATAAGTGAAATGATTTTCTCTTAAATATATATGGATAAAGTGAATTCATTATTCTAATATCTCCCAATAACCAGTTTTTCTTGAACCAATCCTCTTAATTATGAATAAATCTTGCATTTTATTCAAATTGTTTTGAATAGCTGTATGTCCAAGACCAGTTTCTAAACTAAGTTCTGCGATTGTAGTATTGGGATTATTTCTTATTGCTTTAATGATTGATATTTGTGATTTGTTTAGTATTTTATTAACCACTTCTTCACCACTTTTATTAACCACCTTTTTTTCTATTTGATAATCAACTGCGTTGATAAAATTAAAAGGTATTGTTACTTGAATCCAATTGTCAGAAAATTCAAATGCTTTTTCTCCATAACTTTTTAATATTGTAGGGACACCTCTACCAGTTCTTTCACTAATATGTAATTGTAAGAAAATATCTGATAGTCTTTTATTAGTAGGCTCACTTTTACCTTTATAAAAATCTTTCAATGATAATTTAGGTGATAAAGCTCCATTAGATAATATTTCAATCCTATCAGAATAAAATGTAAACATTGGAGCATTTTGTTCTTTCCAATTATTATGTACAAATGCATTTATTATTGCTTCCCGATATGATTTTGCATCAAATAAACTAATTTCTTTTCTAGTGATAGTTCTATTTCTCTCATCGGCTTGTGGAATATTGAATGTATCACCATAATCTAAAACCTTATCAAGTGAAAGTAATAAATTCATCATTCCAAATTCTTTTACAGAAAATAAAGGATCTGATTTTGTTTTTCCGGCAAATATTGCGACTCTAAGATTAATATGAGAGTTATCAGATAAAAGTTGAGCTAGCAAATTATACTTTCCTTCATTTGTTAATAGGCCAATATTTTCTTTAAATGTATCCTTATTCAGCATGATACCTTTTGTCGAATAATAGTTTATTAAAGAATTAAAAGTAAGATCCTGATATTGAGAAACAATATTTTCAATAGAATCATCCTTATGATTTAGAGAGGCCCAAAGTTCAGCTTCCCTTTCTGGATATCTTAATAAACTTTCAATACTTGATTCAATTCTTATGTACCTAACCTGTTTATAAGAAGTTGGAATATTATTCGCAGAAGGTATTATTAATATAACAACCCTTTTATCATCAACCATAAACTCATCAAACTTAAAAGAAAGATTTGGGTAAAGATTTCTTAACAAGTAATGTTCTAAAGGTTCGTGATTAACATTCATATTAAAATCAAAAGTTGTACCAGTGATTGCATGTGTTTCATCATTAATTTCCCAAAAGAAATATGCATAATCAGACCCTATAACTCTAGCAGTATTTGATAATGCAGATATATATTCTCCTAGTTTATCCGCATTAAACCAGTTTTCTTTAAATTCAAACCAGTTTCTTTCAAATTTCCTTTTTCTTAAATCACTTAGCAATTCGACATAGTTCATAGCAACCCTCCTCGTACTATCTACATTGTAGCACAATGTGGTTAATAAAATAACTAAATGTGGTTAATAAAGTGGTTAATATTTAAAGACGTTTATATAAAAATAATCGTGTAATTTTTTACATCCCCCCCTACCTAAAACCATGCAATATTTTAACACTCTTGTTCATAATCTTGTTAATAGAATAAAATTTTTTGTCTTTGAACATTTTTAATACTTATGCATGCTCTTCTAAAAAGTAAAATTTGACTCCTAAAAGCTCAAAGCATTGGGTTCGCACCTATTCTAAACATATAAAAAAGGTCTGAAACTTACGTATCAAACCTGTTCTACTATAATGGTGCTCACTGCAAGAATCGAACTTGCCTTTCAGCCTTACCATGGCCGCGTACTACCGATGTACTAAGAGAGCAAAGTGATCAAGCCATCAAATGGATGGCTTGATTTTTTATTGTTTTATTATCTATTAGGATATTCTTTATGAAGTAAATCCATATAATGATCGTAACGTTTTTGAGCGTCCTTCATATTGAATTCTAAGATTGCTTCAGCTTCAGCTGGTCTAATCTTAGTCAATTGATTATAACGGCCTTCATTCATTAGGAAGTCATGATATTTAGACCAATCAGGCTCTTTAGAGTCCATTGCGAATGGGTTCTTTCCTTCTTTAGCTAAATCTGGGTTAAATCTAAATGTTGGCCAGTAACCACATTCAACTGCAGCTTTAGCTTCCATCTGAGACATAAATAGACCCTTCTTGATATTGTGTGCAATACATGGTGCATAACAGATTACAATTGATGGACCATCATATGCTTCAGCTTCTGCAAGAGCTTTGATTACCTGGTTTTGGTTATAACCATGGGATACTGTTGCTACATAAACGTGTCCGTAAGACATAGCGATAGATGCTAAATCTTTCTTGAATGTTGGTTTACCTGCTGCAGCGAATTTAGCAATTGCGCCATTACGGCTTGATTTAGAAGCCTGACCACCAGTATTAGAATATACTTCTGTATCAAGAACTAAAATATTAACATCTTGGTTATTAGCGATAACATGGTCAAGTCCACCATAGCCGATATCATAAGCCCAACCATCGCCACCGATAATCCATTGAGAAACTTTGATTAAGTAATCTTTTAATGATAAGATTTCTTTAGCATAAGGAGTATCTACACCTTCAAATGCAGCAACAATCTTTGGTGCAAGTTCTTTAGTTTTAGCACCATTTCTTCTGTTTTCAATCCATTCTTGACATAATGCTTTTTGTTCTTCTGTCATTGAATCTAGGTTAAGTGCCATAACATTTTGAAGTCTATCTCTTAATGTTTCAACACCCATTCTCATACCGAAACCAAATTCTGCATTGTCTTCGAATAATGAGTTAGCCCAAGCTGGTCCTCTACCTTCAGCATTAACTGTATATGGGCTTGATGGATAAGATCCAGAATAAATTGATGAACATCCTGTTGCATTAGCAACTAACATTCTATCACCAAACAATTGAGAAACAGCTTTTACATATGGAGTTTCACCACAACCACCACATGCACCACTGAATTCAAATAATGGCTGATTAAACTGAACGTTTTTAGCATTAACTGCTTTAGCCAAATCACCTTTATATGTTACATGGTCTAAGAAATATTGAGCAACAACTTCTTCTTTCGCAGCTCTTGATTTTGCCATAGAGTGAGCAACAAGTGGTTGTTTAGTCTTATCTTCAGCATTCTTAGTATTAACTGGACATACTGTTAAACAAACACCACATCCTGTACAATCAAGTGTAGATATAGATAGATGATATTTATAACCTTTAAATCCTAAAGCATCTTTAAATTGTGTTCCTTCAGGAGCGTTATTAACTTCTTCTTCAGTACATAAGAATGGACGGATACAAGCATGTGGACATGCGAATGCACAAGAATTACATTCAACACAGTTTTCAGATACCCATAGAGGTACTGCTGTTGCAACACCACGTTTTTCAAGTGCTGCTGTACCAGCTGGCATATGAGAATCTTGTCCGAATTTATCAAACACTGATAAAGGTAATTGATCACCCTTAATTGAATTGATTACATCAGCGATTTCTCTTACGAATTCAGGTCTTGATTTATCAACTTTCTTAGCTGTATCTTTTAGATTTGCCCAAGATTCTTTTACTTTAACTTCAGTAAGAAGTGATCCACCTAAATCAATTGCAAGATGGTTCTGGTCAACTACATCCTGGCCTTTCTTTAAATAAGTCTTTGTAGCGAATTCTTTCATATGGCCTTTTGCTTCTTCAAAGTCCATAATATTTTGATTTAGTTTAAAGAATGCTGACTGAATAATAGTATTAACACCTAAGCCTGCACGGAATCCAGCCTGTTTAGCACCTTCATATGCATTAATGAAATATAATTTAGCATGCTTTTGAGCAAGTAATCTCTTATATCTATTTGGTAATAATTTATCTGCATCTTTTGGATCAGCAACAGTATTAAGTAAGAATGTACCTCCATCACGAAGACCATCAATCATATCAAATTTAGCAAGATATGCATCTGTTGTACAAGCAACAAAGTGTGGCTTGTTAACTAAATAAGTAGATTTGATTGGGTTTTTAGAGAATCTTAAATGTAATCTTGTTGAACCACCAGATTTCTTAGAATCGTATGCAGCATAACTTTGTGCATATAAATCTGTATAGTCACCAACAATCTTAGAAATATTCTTACAAGCACCAACGATACCATCTCCACCTAAACCAAAGAATAATAATTCTGTAGTTGTAGGATCAGCAACATCGATTGATTCTTTAACTTCAAGTGATGTATATTTAACATCATCATTGATACCTAAAGTAAAATGATCTTTTGGTGTTCTTTCTTTTAAGTTTTCAAATACTGCATTAACTAAATCTGGAGAAGTATCTTTACTAGATAGACCATAACGACCTGCAACAATCTTTGGTGCGTCTTTAACACCTGCAAATGCAGCGATAACATCAAGTGCTAGTGGTTCATACTGAGCACCTTGTTCGATAGTTCTATCTAGTACTGCAACCTTCTTAACTGTCTTAGGGAATGCAGCAACAAATTTCTTTTGAACAAAAGGACGATATAGATGAACTTCTAATACGCCGACTTTTTGTCCTTTAGAAACAAGATAATCAACTACTTCTTCAGCACATTGGTTAACTGAACCCATAGCTACTATAACACGTGTAGCTTGTGGATGACCATAATATTGATATGGTGCATAGTTTCTACCAGTAGCTTTAGAAATTTCTTTCATGTATTTTTCTACTACTGGATATACATTTTCATATTTTTGTCCTTGTAATTCACGAGTCTGCATATAAACGTCATCATTTTGTGCAGTACCACGAGTCTTAGGATGTCCTGGATTTAATGCATTAGCTCTAAATTCAGCAATTTTTTCTTTGTCAACTAATTTGTCAAATACACTATAGTCAACTGGTTCAATAGTATTAACTTCATGTGAAGTTCTAAAACCATCAAAGAAATGTAAAAATGGTGTAGATGTCTTAATAGCAGATAGATGTGCAACACCTGCTAAATCCATAACTTCCTGTACAGAATTTGAACATAACATCGCAAAACCTGTTTGGCGACATGCCATTACATCCTGATGATCACCAAAGATTGAAAGTGATTGTGCAGCAAGCGCTCTTGCAGCTACATGGATAACACCTGGTAAATTCTGACCAGCAATCTTATACATGTTAGGAATCTTTAATAATAAACCTTGACTTGCTGTATAAGT
>CAKZZJ010000124.1 GCA_937885165.1 uncultured Caryophanales bacterium | reverse complement strand
AGAAACTCAACCTGAAGAAGCCGCTCCAGCATGTGGTGCAGCTGATCCAGAAGAAGAAGCTCCTGCAGAAGAAGCAACTGAAGAAGAGAACCTTGATGAATCAGAAGTAGTTGAAGAAGAAACTCCAGCAGAGGAAGAAACTCAACCTGAAGAAGCCGCTCCAGCATGTGGTGCAGCTGATCCAGAAGAAAAAGCTCCTGTAGAAGAAGCAACTGAAGAAGAGAACCTTGATGAACCAGAAGAAGTAACTGAAGAAGAAACTCCAGCAGAGGAAGAAACTCAACCTGAAGAATCAAGTCCAGCAGTTGCAGCTGCAATTGCAAAAGCTAGTGAGCCTAAACCTGAAGAAAAACCACTAGATCCTGAATTCGTTAATTATAGAGATTCTTCAGTAAAAAGATTACAAAAACTTCAAAGGAAATTAACAAGCACTAAAAAATAGTAGGAGGAAAACAAAATGGCAAAGTCAAATTTATCAAAAGTCGATGAGAAGAAATTAAAAGCAGACATCAAAGCAATGAAGGCTGCAAAAACAAAAGAAGAAGTAGATAAAATCCTTGCTAAATATGAAGCTGCATTAGCTGAAGTAGAAGAAAAACCAGCAAAGAAAGCTGAACCTGCTAAAAAAGAAGAACCAAAGAAAGCTGCTCCAGCAAAGAAAGAAGAACCAAAGAAAACTGAACCAGCAAAAAAGGCACCAGTTGTTGTTGCTGCACCTGCTAAAAAGGAAGAGCCTAAGAAATCTGCAGGTAGACAATACAACGGTAAATATGAAGTTTATAAGTCAGGCGATGGTTGGGCATATAGACTAAAAGCTTCTAATGGTGAAGTTTTAGTTACATCTGAAGTTTATGCTTCAAAAGAAAGCATGCTTTCTGCTATTGAAGCAGTTAAGAAGAATGTAGAAGTTGGCGAAGTTAAAGTTTATGATGACAAGAGCGGTAAACATCAATTCAAACTTGTTGCTAAAAACCACAGAGTTCTAGTTATTAGTGCTAACTATGATAAAGAAGCACGTGCTCAGAGTGCTGCCGAATCATTCAAAAAATTTGCTCTTAAAGCTGATGTTGTTGAAATTGATTCAGCAGAAGTTAAAGAAGACACTCCAATTGAAGTAGATAGAAGAGTTGCATCTCAGAAAACAGGCGGAAGATTCTTTATTGTTAAAGAAGGCGATAAATTTTCTTGGGAATTCAGAGCTGCTAATGGCCAAATTTTATGTCAAGCAGATGGTTACAATTCTGTAGCCGCAGTTGAATCAGCAATTGATACATTCAAAGAAAACGTAGCAGTAGGCTCATTCAAATGTGCTGAAGATAAGAATAATAGATTCTTCTTTAAATTATATTCTCCATCTGGAAGAGTAGTTGGAATTGGCGAATCATATCCAGCTAAGGCTTCAGCTGAGAGTGCTGCACAATCACTTGCAACTCTAGTTAAAAAATCTAAAGTTGAATACCCTCAAGATTAATAAACAAACAAAACAAAATAATAATATGGGCTACCTGATATGGTAGCCCATAATAATTTATGGTGAAATATGATTAATGTTCCAAATGATTTCATAAGAATTGTTCTTTCATTACCGAAAAAAGAAAGCAAATATAAAAAAGCAGAAATTTCAAAAATTCATAAAGGTGATTCATTTTCATATCAATTAAGTTTATTTACTCCTAAACAGGCATTTCATTATAATATAAATGAAGAAGAAATAGAAATGAAAGTAAATAATCTTTTTAATAATGAATTTAATGTTTTAGAAATATATACTAGCTTATATATTTACGGATATAAAAACACATCTAAAAATAAATTATTATCTAATAAAAGAAAAAACGCAACAAATATTGTTGAAATAAAGGAACACAATAAAAAGAAAAAATATATCCTTGAAGGATATAACATACCTGCTTTAATTGATTTAGGCGTAATTAATAAAGAAGGTAAAATAATCAATTCAAGTTATGATAAATATCGTCAGATAAATAGATATATAGAAATGCTTGATGATATTATTAAAGATGAAACAAAATTAAGAATAATTGACTTTGGCTGTGGAAAAAGCTATTTGACGTTTATTGTTTATTTTTATTGCAAGGAAATCAAAAATATTGATGTTGAAATAGTTGGTATTGATTTAAAAGAAGATGTTATTAATAACTGTAATGATTTAACAAAAAAATATGGATATGATAAACTAAAGTTTGTTTGTGGTATGATTGAGGATTTTAAATTTGAGCATGAATTTGATTTAATTATGACATTACATGCATGTGATACGGCAACAGATTATGCACTTTATCATGCCATAACCAACAAAATTAAATATATTTATTCTGTTCCTTGTTGTCAGCATGAAGTTAATAACAGCATAGATGATAATTATTTGCATATTGTAAATAAATTCGGCTTATTAAAAGATAGATTATCAGCTATATTAACTGATGCTATAAGAGCTAATATTTTGCAATACTATGGATATAAAACTCAAATACTGGAATTTGTTGATTTTGATGCTACACCAAAAAATATATTAATTAGAGCCACTTTAACAGGAAGTAAAAATAATAAAGCAAAAGAAGAAGTGGATGAATTAATTTTAAAAACACATGCAAAACAAACATTGTATGAACTTACCATAGCAAAAGAAGAATAATAATTTATGATGATTCATATTTCATAATTTTTTGTATGTATATTACTAAATTTTATTAATATTAGTATACTTCTTTTATTTGTATTTTTTGATGCATAGTTATATTAATCTTTAATGCTTTTTAAATAAAAAGATAAATAATAAAACGGAAGCGTCATCAATTTATTTTCTTCACTATATCCATATTGATTTGAAGAAACCTTAATAGCAATATCATTCTCATTATGATTTCTAAATTCATTTAAGGAATTAAGTTTTGATTTACCTTTTTTTACATCTATTGGAATTATGTTTTGATTTACGTCGATTATAAACTCTAATTCAGAATCTCTCTTACCTTTCCAATAAAACAGATTTATCTTTCTTGCTACTAATTCGGTGGTTACATAATTCTCATAATAAATACCAGACAAAGAATTATCCTTATCTCTAAGGAATGATTCATATTTTAATCCACTTTGATATGTAAACATACCAACATCTGATAAATACATTCTAAATAGTGAATCATCTTCTTTAATTAAAGGTGATGTTACTTTTTCTTTTAAACAAAAGGCTTGTAATACTATATTAGCAGTTGTCAACCAAAAGTAAGGATTTATCATATCTCTATTTTTAACATTTTCAACTGTTTGTGATATTTTAAAATTTTTATTTCCTTTATTTAATTGTTTATAAATATCATTATATACTAATCTACTTCGAATAATAGATTCGGTAGATGTCTGATATAATCCCATATCCATCTAAATAATCGTCATATATTTCTTTTATTTTCTTATTAGATGCTTTGAATGCTGATATTTTATCTTTATAAGCTAAAAACGTATCAACAACTTCTGGCATTCCTCCAACAAACATATATGTTCTAAAATCATCAATTAATTCATCATGTATTACTTTATCTATGGGGTCTTTAGTTTCAAAATGATTCTTAACATAATTATATTTGTTTTCGTTGTAATTCATCAAAAACTCATCAAATGTTAGTGGAAAAACATACAATTGATTAATTTTACCTACAGGAAATAAAAACTTTTTATTAGTCTTTTTACTATCTCTATGGATTCTTAATCTCACTAATGAGCCGGTTACAATAACAGGTAATTCTCTTCTTTTTTCATTAAAATGTTTCAACATTTTAACTATTGAAGGACATTCTTGTGCCTCATCAAAAAAAAGCAAGTGAGTTTCATCTAGTATAAAATTATAGTGTAATTGAATATATTCCAAAACTTTTTCAAGATTGCTATTATTTTCTGCAAATTCAACAAAATCTACATCATCAGATAAATCAATTTTAAGATACCTATCTTTAAAATATTCTTTTGCAAACAACTCTTCAATTAAATATGATTTACCAACTTGTCTAGCTCCCCATACCATAAGAGGCTTTCTTCTAGGATCATTCATCCATTCAATTAAGTCATCTAGATATTTTCTTCTCATTTATATCACCTTGCTTATAGAACAGTTTACACATTTTTGCAAGTATTTTATAACATCAATTTACACCTTTTACACTTAATAACATAATAAAAAGCAGGTTGAGAAGTCCTGCTTTTTATATTTCTTTCCAATTATAATAATCAAACAATTAACGTTTAGAGAATTGTGGAGCTCTACGTGCTTTCTTAAGACCATATTTCTTACGTTCTTTAGCACGTGGATCACGTGAAACTAAGCCAGCAGCTTTAAGTTTTGGTCTGTAATCAGGATTTGCTTCCATTAAAGCACGAGTAATACCTAAACGGATAGCTCCAGCCTGACCAGTAATTCCTCCACCATAAACATTAACAAGTATGTCAAATGTATCAGTGTTTTCAGTTAATTCAAGTGGTTGTAAAACATCTAGACGTACAGCTGCAGAAGGAATGTAATCTTCAAAGTCACGATCGTTGATAGTGATTTTTCCTTTACCTGGACGTAGGTATACGCGGGCAACAGAACTCTTACGACGACCAGTTCCTAAATATTGAACTAATTGTTTTTTAGCCATGATTTCCTCCTACTTTTGCACCTTATATTCTTGTGGTTTTTGTGCTTGATGTGGATGATTTGGTCCAGCATAAACATATAGTTGCTTTCTCATTTGATCTCCAAGCTTTGTATGTGGTAACATACCATATACTGCATGCTCAACCATCTTAGTAGGTTGATTTTCCATTAATGTTTCTGCATTAACTGTTTTTAAACCACCAGAGTATTCTGAGTGTCTACGATACAATTTGTCTTGCCACTTGTTTCCTGTTAACTTAACTTTTTCTGCGTTAATAACTATAACGTTATCTCCACAATTTACATGAGGTGTATATGTTGGCTTATGTTTTCCTCTTAATAAGCTTGCAACCTGAGTTGAAAGTCTACCAAGAGTTAAACCTTCTGCATCAACAACATACCATGCATGAGTTACAGTTTGATTATTTGCCATGAATGTTTTCATTTCATTTCCTCCTAAATATTTTTTATTTAGGGCTGTGGATAATTGTCAAAAAATGTACCGATTGATATTGTACCCTATTATGTAATAATAGTCAAGAAAAAAATAAAATTAAATATTCGACAATTTATCTATTCTATTTGGGTTATTTATGGTATAATTAACCTTAGATAATTTGTGAAGGTTAATAAATGAAAAGTGATATTTTATACTTTAAATGTGGTCAAGTTTTAAAGCCTCATGGTATTAAAGGCGAGTTAAAAATTAAATCATTATCTGATTTTGATAGGTTTCATGAAGGTAGCAATTTATTTATATTTCATAATGGTGAATATGTTAAGGTTCAGGTTGAAACATCAAGACCTTTTGGTGATTTCTTATTAATAAGGTTTAAGGACTTAGATAATATTAATTTAATTGAAAAATATCACAGTGATTATATTTTTGTTCACAAAGATGATAGAGAAGAATTAGATAATGAATATTATTATAATGAACTTATTGATAAGATTGTCATCAATCAGAATGAGATAAAAAAAGGAATTGTAACAGATATCATTGAATATCCACAGGCCAAATATTTAGAAGTTAATATTGATGGTAAAAAGAAATTAATTCCATTTATTGATGAATTTATAATAGAAGTAACTGATGATTATATAAAAGTAAAAGAAATAGAGGGATTATTTTGAAAATTAAAATCTTGACTCTATTCCCTAAAATGTATGATGGCTTTTTGAATGAATCAATTATTAAAAGAGCTATAGATAAAAATATTTGCGAAATAGAAATTATTGATTTTAGGAAATATTCTAAAGATAAAAGTCATCATGTAGATGATACACCCTGTGGTGGTGGAGCAGGAATGGTATTAAAATGTGATATCTTAGATGATGCGATAAATGATAATAAGAGCGATAAAACATACAAGATTCTTGTTACCCCTCAAGGTAGAGTATTTAATCAGTCTATAGCGAACTCCTTAAAAGAAAAAGAAGAAATAATGCTTGTGTGTGGGCATTATGAAGGCTTTGATGAAAGAATTAGGATGTTTGTTGATGATGAAATATCAATAGGTGATTATGTATTAACCGGCGGTGAAATACCATCAATGGTTATAGCTGATAGCGTAATTAGACTCATTGATAATGCAATAAATAAAGAATCCGCATCTGATGATTCATTTTCAAATGGCTTACTTGAATATCCGCAATACACAAGGCCCATAAGCTATAAAGGTATGGATGTACCAGAAGTATTACTTAATGGCAATCATAAATTAATTAGAGAATATAGGTTAAAAGAATCATTAAGAAAGACTTATGAAAGAAGACCTGATCTTTTAAAAGATAGAAAATTAGCTAAAGAAGAAGGAAAATTATTAAAGGAAATAATGGAGGAAATAAAATGAAATCTGCAGGAGTGTTATTACATATATCTTCACTTCCATCAAAATATGGAATTGGTTCAATGGGACATGAAGCATATGAATTCGTTGATTTTTTAAAGAGGACAGGAAATAAAATTTGGCAAATACTTCCTATTGGCCCAACATCATTTGGCGATAGTCCTTATGCGTCAACAAGCGCCTTTGCGTTCAACCCTTATTTTATCGATTTGGAATTGCTAAAAGAAGAAGGCTTGTTAAATGAAAATGATTTACCTCCTTTAAAAGAAGTAACAAGAGTAAATTACGAAGAGTTGTTTAACACAAGAGAAACAATATTACACAAAGCTTATTTAAATAAAAATAAAGTTTTGGAAGAATTTCAAAAATTTGTAAGCGAAGAAAATTATTGGCTTGAAGATTTCGCCACATATTCCATATTAAAAAAAGAACATACATATAAACCATGGTTCTACTGGTATGATGATTTTAAATATAAAAAGCCTGGTTCTATAGCTTGGGTCAAAAATGAATATAATTCTCAGATAGAAGAATATAAATTCTATCAGTTTTTAGCTTATAGACAGTATTTTAAGTTAAAAGAATATGCTAATTCAAAAGGTATAGAAATATTAGGCGATATTCCAATTTACTGTGCTTATGATTCATCAGATGTATGGGCTAATCCAGAATTATTCTTGCTTAATCCTGATTTAACTCCTACATTTGTTGCCGGATGTCCGCCTGATGCCTTCACTGAGGATGGTCAGTTATGGGGAAATCCAATATATAATTACGCTAAGATGAGAGAAGATAACTATGCATGGTGGGTAAAAAGAGTAAAGCATTCTCTTAAATTATTTGACATGCTAAGAATTGATCACTTTAGAGGTTTTGAATCTTATTACGCTATCCCTTATGGTGATAAGACAGCAAGAAACGGACACTGGGAAAAAGGCCCCGATTATCAGCTTTTTGAGGCAATAAGCCAAGAATGTCCTAAAGCTAATATAGTAGCTGAAAATTTAGGCTTCCTGACACCTGAAGTAAATGAATTGCTTGCAAAATGTAAATATCCAGGAATGCATATATTCCAGTTTGAACTAGGATATGAAGATATAGTCCCTCTTAAAGGGCCATATAAAGCTAACAATGTATTTTACACAGGGACTCATGATAATCAGACAATAACATCATATTATAATTCATTAAAATTACGTGAAAAAACTATAGTTGATAAACTATGTAAAATAAGTTTTTATGATAGACCAAATCTAAAAATAATCGAATATGTTATGAAACAAAACTGTAATTATGCTATAATACCACTTCAAGATTATTTAGGATTAGATGATTTATCAAGAATGAATATACCATCTACAACTGGTGGTATTAACTGGCAGTATGAGATCGGAAGAGCGTCGTGTAGGGAAAGAGTGTAGATCTCGGTGGTCGCC
>CAKZZJ010000123.1 GCA_937885165.1 uncultured Caryophanales bacterium | reverse complement strand
CATCTGGATTTGCAACTAAAGCTATAGCAATAACTATTCTTTGTCTCATACCTCCAGAAAATTCAAAAGGATATTGATAATATCTTCTTCTTGGTTCTGGGATACCAACTTCTTTCATTATTTTAATAGCTTCGTTTTTAGCCATATTTTTAGTTACTTTATTAACTTTTCCGGCAGCAGCTGTGATTAAATAATCAACTAAATTTTTAACAATTTTGTTGTAGTCATATTTAACCTTTTCAAGTTCTATATATCTACTTTCAAGTTCATCAAACAATATAAAAATATTTTTCTTTGTTAGCTCTAAATCAACAATTGAAGCTGGATTTGGAGCCCAACTAGGGGTTTTACCTTTGGCTAAAATTTTATTAATTTTTGCTGTTTCTTTTGCAAATCTTTTTTCTTCTTTTGGATTATTTTTTACTCCATAGAAATAACGATTTACTTGATTTTTTAAAGCTGAAGCAAAAGTATATTGTGCACTATCTTTTTTAAGTTCTAAACGATTGATTGTTTTTGTTTGTGCCAAAATTAATTCCTTCATAGTAGGCTTAATTTTGCTTTTTTCATAAACTTCCGCTTCAAATACTTTTTTCTTTTCAGAAAGTAATTTCTTAAAATCATTAACAATTTCCTTATAATAACTATATGTACCAACTACTGAAACAACCAAATCATTATAAAATTCATCTAAAAATTGAATTTTTAGTAATTCCTCGTTTCTTTCATTCAAAGTATGAATATCTGTACTATCATATTTTTCATTGACAAATGATATTACGTATGCTAATGCAAAGAAATTAGGTTTTTCTTTAGCTAATGCTTCTTTTAAAAATTTAGAAATTATATCTAAGCATTCTAACACTTCACCATATTCCTTTGTTTTAACTGCACCTTTATACTTTAATTTTAAATCTAGGATAGCTTTATTATATTCATCATTTTCCGTAACAACAAATTCATTGAAAACATGTTTTGCTTCAGCAATTATATTTTTAAGACGCATTTTGCCATCAGTAAATGCCTTTTCTTTAATCTCAAATACTGCATCTTCAATTTCATTTAAGCAATCATTAGCATTTTGATTTGCTAAATTATATTTTTTTTCAAGTTTTGAATGAAGTGTTTCAATTTGCTTAAATTTATTTAATTTTTCAAAATATAAATTTTTTTCTTCGTCTGATAGGTTATCAATATGTAAATGTAACAGCTTTAATTTTTCATTAAATTCTCTGCTACATTCTCTTTGCCTTGATTTTCCCTTTAGAATCATTGCTTCAGTTAATTGTTTACCAATTTTAACAATAGGGTTCAAACTGGACATTGGATCTTGGAATACCATTGATATTTTATTTCCACGAATTCTATGCATGTCATCTTCTTTTATTTGAAGAAGGTTTTTACCATCATAATATATTTCGCCGCCCTCAACAATAGCGTTTTGAGCTAAAATACCCATGATTGCTCTTGCTGTAACTGACTTACCAGAACCTGATTCACCAACTATAGCTAATGTTTCTCCTTTTTTCAATTCAAAAGAAATATCTCTTACGGCTTGAACTTTTCCAGAAACTGTTTTAAAAGATAAAACTAAATTTTTTACTTTTAATTTAATTTCTTCATTTGCCATTATTCATCAGCTCCTCTCAAAGAAGGGTTGAATGCGTCACGCAAACCATTACCAAATAAATTAAATGAAATCATTAGTAATGCAATGAAAATTGCAGGGAAAAACATTATAAATGGATATTTAGTAAATTGCGTGCTTGAAGCATTTGAAAGAAGTGTACCAATTGAAGTAAATCCGGATGTTTCAAGATCGATAATTCCCAAGTATGATAGTGAAGATTCAGAGAAAATTACACCTGGAATCGTTAAAACAGATCCTGTAATTATTGTACCAATTGCATTAGGAAAAATATGTTTAAACATTATTCTCTTATCTGATGCACCAAGTGTTCTTGCAGATAAAATATATTCTTGTCCTTTGAATCTATAAAATTGCATTCTAACTCGGGATGCCATACCAATCCAACCGGTCAATACGAAAGCAAACAGTAATGAAACTAACGCACCAACATGTTCAGCAATATGTAATTTAAACAAGGTCGCAACAACTATAAATGGAATACCACTTAAAATATCACTTACACGCTCCATAATTAAATCTGTTTTACCACCATAATAACCTTCAATAGCTCCATAAATAGCACCTAATACAAGGTTAATTGCAGAAACAACAATCGCTAAAATGAAAGATAAACGGGCTCCAGAAGCAAGAAGTGTAAACAAGTCTTGACCGTTTGATGTTGCACCAAAATAGAATAAAGGATAGAATCCAGAATTTAAATCAAAATTAAAACTATTAATTACAGATTTAACTTGATCTTCTGTAAAAGTTCTATATTCTTCAGCAATTTGTGTTGTGGTGATTTCTGAATTGCCATAAGTGTAATTTGTCTTAAGAAATTTGTAATATTCATAATATAAAACTCTAACTTTATAACCAGATTGGTTATTAGTAGCATATCTATACCATGTATTATTCACTTCGGTATACGCTAATGCCCCACTGCTATCTTTGACAATTTTACCATTTTTTAATGTTACAGTTTTATAAACATAAGTACCATCATCACCAGATAATCTAGATGAATAATAATTACTTATATGCTCATTAGTACTTGCTAAATAAGCAGGAATAAAGTTGCCATTTTCGTCATACACAGCTTTTGTATCCAAATTGACAGTCTTATCGACATTAATAGTGTTATTGGCTAGCGCAAAAGTTTCCATTGCAGTAGGTGTTAATTGATACCATATGTTTGCATTTTGTGTTCCTGAATGGTATGCAGAAAGAGGAAACATTACTTGAATACCTGAAGCATTTTGATATGCTTGCAATCTAAAATATTGTTCAGGTGTTAGACTTAGATACTTATAACCAACCTTGTAATATGAATCAACATATAAATCATATTTGGTTTCTCCATCAGATTCATACGAAGATTTTTCACTTAAAATAGGTGCATAAACAGTATTATTTGTTAGGGCAGGCTCTACTGCCATAGATTTATATAAATCATAACCAGCAGCATTTTTAGTTTCAGTTGTTGCTCCATCCCAACCCAACCATCTAAATATGTTTGATTTAGGTCTTGCATAAGCATAGTTACCATCTATCGTAGTGTACTTTGAACTATTTTCATTATGGTAATCAAACTTTGAAATAATAGGTCCAAAAATAGCAAATAAAACTAAAATAATAATTATTATTGCAGCAACAACAGAAGATTTATTTTTTCTAAATCTAATAAAAGCATCTTTAAAATAACCTATTGGTTTTGTATTAAATTTTTCATCGTGTATTGATTTATCAACTTGAACAAATTCGAACATTTCCTTGTTGATGTTTTTTTCATTAACTTCACTCATTTTCTTGAACCCATCCTTATTCTTGGATCAATGAACCCATAACTAATATCAATAACAATACCGCCTAGTAAACCAATAAATGTATAAAATACTGTAAGTGCCATAAAGAAGTTATAATCCCTCATTCTAATTGAAGTAATATATAAACTACCAATACCAGGTACTCCAAATATACCTTCAATAATTAATGAACCAGATAAAATACCAATGAATTCACCAATTATCATAGGTAGAATAACGACCATAGCGTTCTTTAAAGCGTGTCTTGTTGTAGCTTGTCTTTTAGTTAATCCTTTAGTTCTAGCAAGCAACATAAACTCACTTGTTAATACTTCACTTAATTCTGCTCTTGTATAACGAGTTAATCCAGCAACGGTACCAAATCCTAATGAAAAAATCGCAGGAAGCATTGAATAAAACATAGCCGGGCTCATAATCGAAGCATCAGCGAGCGATTTTATTTGTAAATCAAACCATCCTAGCTTAAAACATAAGATATATTGTACCAAAAATGCATATACATAACTTGGAACAGAAATAAAAATAACAACTAAAACCGAAATTAGATGATCTTGCCATCTATTTTTTCTTAATGCTGCATAAATACCAAATAGTAGTCCTAGCGGAACAGATAGAATAATAGACCATAAATTCAAGACGATTGTATATGGCATCTTTTGTCCTATAATTTCTGTAACTTCGCTAGTTTTATACATTTGCAAACCATTTCCCCAATAACCATATGCAAATATGTTAGCTAAAAATCTACCATATTGTGCAATTATTGAGTCATTTAAACCTTGACGTTCTCTTTCAATAACTTGAAGATTAGGGTCTTTACCAATGCCTCTTAAAATAGGTGCTTCAGGTAGCAAATGAATTAATACGAAACACATGGTTGATATTATAAAAAGAGTTAATAACATTAAAGCTACTCTTTTTAATACATATTTAACCATAATTTTTACCTCCAAATATTAATCAAAAAATTGAGTGGCGGACATACACCACTCAATTAATTTTTTTTAAAGCCTCAAATTATCCTGCGTAAACATTTGACAAATCATTGCCATTTTCAGAAACATACTTAGCCCATTCTGCATCTGTATAATTATAAGTAATTTGAGATATTCCACCATGACCTACTAAATCAATATATTCAGCTGCCGCATAATTAATTTGTGCTGATACTAATGAAGCAGTTTGTCTATAATATAATGGACATGCAATGAAATATGATAAATATACATTTTCAAGTTTTGCTAAAATTTCAGCTCTTTCATCAGGATCAACTTGTGCTGCTGCACCTAATGTTGCCTCAACTGTTGCATCTTTAGCATTTAGCCAATCTGCCCATTGCTTTAATGAGAATGTATAATCTGTTCCATTAACATTAATTGTTACTGATACTTTACTTGTGTCAAAACCAACTTCCATTTGATTACCATCACCAGAATAATCATCAACATATACATTTGACATCATACCGAATATACCATATGTAGCACCGCCCCATGTAGAGAAGATGATATCGGTTTTTCCTGCATACATTGAATTATAATAATCATCATCTACATAGAATTCAAGTTCAACTTTTCCTTCAAGAGAAGTACCCTTACATGCTTCTTTTAATTGAGTATCAAAATAAGTAAACATATTTTTATAAAGATCATCAGATTGATACATAGAGAATCTAAGTTTAACTTTATCAGTTCCATTGTATACACCATCAGCTACTGCTTTATCATAGGCTGCTTGCATTAATTTTTTTGCTTTAGCCATATCATAGCCAGTCATTGCTTCATATGCTTCATCAAGTGTTTCATAAGTTTTTCCATCACCATATTCAAGTTCGTATAAATCAACTAATGCTTTTTTAGCTGCATCAGTATTTCTATAAGATGTAGTTCCACCTTCACTATCGAAGTATTGATATAAGTAATTGAATAAACCATATCCTGGAGCTGCTGCAGCAGTAAATTCGCTAGTGAATTTAGATCTGTCTATTGCTAATGAGAACGCTTGACGGAATTCTTTATAAGTTAATAATAATTTATTTTCGCCTTCTGCCTGTCTTTCTGCTAGAGCAGCTGCATCAGTATTAAATGTAATCTTAGTAGTATAAGATTGAGGTGTATACATTAAATATTTGCTATTCCCATAAGTATCAAGATCATCTGATTGCATACCAATTCCTGATAAATTGCCTTGTAAGAAAGCAAGTAAGGCTGTTTTATGATCTGAAATTACATCCAAAACTATATTAGTAGTTTGGTATTGACCTTTATGTTTATCTTCTGAATATCCACACCAATTTTCATTTCTTTCAAACTTTAATTGTTTATCAGCTTCAAAATAAGTTAGTTTGTATGGACCATATGAAATTGTGTTTTCTAAAGTTGTATTATATTTGTTAACTCTAGTGCCATCTGCTGATGTTGTCCAACTTGCTTCATATAAAGTTTTATTAACTAACCAAGTTGATGATAAATGGTATGGTAAATAGAAATTAGGATTTTCTAATTCCTTTTCTAAAACGACAACGATTGTATAATCATCAAGTTTGAATAATCCTACGTCATCCCAAGAAGTCACATCCATAGTAACTCCATAAAATGCCATTTCTTCCCATTCTTGATATGCATAAGAACCTTTTGCTTCTGCATAAGCTGCTGCATTTTCATAGCCATGTAGCACAGCAATCAAATCTTGAAGCGCTGCTAATGTTGTGGCATTCATTACAACAAAACCACTACTATCAGCATTGTCTTTTAATACATTATATGTCGCTTCAGGTAAATATTCTGCATTGAAATAAGCAGTTAAGCCATAATCACCCCAGTTGCCACCACTTCCTAGGTTTACTGCCATTCTTAATCCGTTAACTAAATAATCTCCATCACTATTAGTAGTAAAGTTTGCTGGATCAACATATTCATCATCACCATAATCTGTAGAAACCATAGCAGTAGTAAATGCTTCTTTACCACTATATAGATAATTTTTAGCATTAACAATTGAGAAATCTCCACCATAGTATGAGTCAGCACGTCTATTCATTTGTTCTGAATCTAACTGTTGTTGCATTGAATAAATGTAGTCGTCAGCTTTAATAAGTGTACCATCTTGCCACTTTGCATTCTTATTTAGTTTAATTTGGAATGCTTTATTCGTTTCACCGGTAGTAATACCATAAGAACCAACATATTGGCTAGTAACATCTGTAGGTAATGATTCTGCCATCTCAGGAACAACTACATATCCATCCTTAGTATCATTAACTTGGTAATCATAAAAACCCATAGAAAGATAGCTTAATACACTTGAATCATCTGAAGTTTCCCATGATAGTGGATTCCAATTTAATGATGTTGTTGCACCTAGGTAATCATGAAGAGTGTATGTAGCATTTTCAACTGTGCTAGATGTTGCAACTGGTGTTGTAGTTTCAGAAACAGATGATGTCGCATCACCTTGTGTACCACAAGAAGCTAAACCTAATGCAGTAACACCAGCTAACGCTAATGTTAAAAATTTCTTTTTCATTTTTGTTTTCCTCCTAATTTTTGCTTAAATACTCTTTTTTATAAATGTTAGACACTCATTAAGGATTTTCTAAATTTTTGATACAATTATGTTATTGTATCTTTCTACATTGCATAGTATAAATAAATAGTTTTATCCCATATCTTCCATCTACTTCTAAAAGATATTTTTTTAAATATTATCACTAATCAAATATCTAGTCAACAAAAATTTCTTTAGAAAGCGATTTCAGTAGAACTTAATTCTATTTTTATTAATTTTTACAATTATTTATTGTTTTTTCCTGAATTTTTCGAATTTTATTTTGTTTTTGAACGATTTACCGAATTATTGTTAAATTGTATTTAATAATTAGTGGTGTTACCTAACAAAAATCGCTTTTTAAAGCCTTATTTATCGAAAATATCTTATATAAACAATAAAATTGTATCTTTCTACTATCATATTTTTTTATCTTATTTTTTATCCTTAATCTTCCACCTATCCCAAAAAAAGATTTGCAAACATAGTATCATTATTTTTTTTGCTAGTCAATAACTTGTTAATTTGAAATCGTTTTCAAACGAATAATAGTTTATAAAACACTCAATTTATGTTTTTTTAATCATTATTTTAACATATAAACTTGAACAAAATTTCGTTTTTTGATAATTTAAAATCTTTTTGAATTTTTACGAGTTTCATTTATTTTTTGAAAGAATTATTACGCTTACTAAGGTATTTTTTAAACTTTTCATCAGGCTTAGTATCATCATATACATTGATCATACTAACTGAATTCCAATGAAGTAAAAAAGTAATTACTTCATCAGGAACATTTTGACTTTTAAGTTTTGTTGTATAAAAATGTCTACAAGAGTGCATATAAAACGGAAAACCAAAAATATTTGAAATACTTTTAGCGTAACTGTCAAGTGTTCTGATTTTTGCCTGCTCATATTTTCCATCCTTATTCTTTTTTATAAATAAATAAGGGTTATCTATATTAAGTTTTTTTCTTTTTTCCAACCATAAGTTTAAATATGGGTCTATACTTGATGCTAAGATAAATGAAGAGAATATCTTTCCCTCAACGCCTCTTCCTTTTCCTCTAATCTTATCAGTCTTGTAAAACATACCTTTATAATACTTGTGATTATCGTCAAAATCAGATAATTTAAGTTGTAATATTTCTCTTCTTCTAAGCCCGCTTGAAATTAGTACAGCTAAAAAACATGCCAAATGGTATTTTTTTAGCTCGACTAATTTATCTAACATTTTCTTTAAGTATGCTTCAGATAAAACTAGTTTATCCCGCCTATCTTTTTTCGTATCACCTATATCAAGGTATTTAACCTTGTTTTTATATGTTGCATAAGTATCCTCATACAACAATTCAAGTGCTGTAGAAAAGGAAGATAAAACAGCTTTGATGGTCCCTATTCTCTTAGGAGATAATAACAATGTCATCCTTAAATAAGAAAAATAGAAAATAAAATCTTTTTTCTTCAATAATAAGAAGAATTCATCATTATTGTTTTGATAATTCCAGCTAAAAAATCCTTTTAATATTTCATAATAAGATTCAATAGTAATTTTTGAATGATTTGTTGCAGCTAAATACTTCAAATATTCATCAACTAATTTTTTGTTTTCATCTTTAATTGATGAAAAATCTTTTGTTACTCCTTTGTTATAAATTGTTTTTCTAATAATTGTTTTCATTTTTTCCTTTCTCAAATTGTGGATAGTAGAAAGATACAATACTACATTTTAAAAAAATATTAAGTCCAAATCTAACATTTATTTTTATAAGATTGTAATTAGTTACAAATGTACTATGAAAATGGTATATTTGCTATAAAAAAAGAAAAAACCATCTAAAACCTATAATCTCATTTATAGGTAAATATTAATTAGGTATTATTGGTGGAAAAACCACTATTAATATAAAAAAATGGTAGTTAAAAATATAAACTTTTGACACTACCCAAAAAAATAAGGGAGGAAAAAAATGAAAAAGAAATTATTATCTTTGGGTGTTTTTGGACTAGCAGCAGTTGGCTTAGTAGCTTGTAGTAGCGATGAGAAAGCTACTAGTACAGTAATACCTACAAAGGAAGCAGCCGATCCAGCAGAATTAACAGAAGAAAATGTTTACTTTAATGAATATGGTGATTTCTATTCACTTTATCAAACAGCTCTTGCTGAAACAACTGATTTAAACAAGAGATATGCTTTAATGGCATTAGCTGAAGCAAAACTATTAGAAACTGGATCTGTGCTACCTACAACTACTCAAGGTGGTAACTATGCAGTTACTAGAGTTGCTCCAAGAACCGTTAACAGTACTCTATGGGGTAACGATGAAGCTCGTCTTCACTCAATCGTTGTTGCAACAAACCCTATCAAGAAAACTGATAGACAGGCAATGATCGACAACTGGAATCAACATCACACAGAATCTACTTATGACCATGTTGCTTTCGTTAAGAATTATTTAACAACAAATGGTTATACAATTAAGACTACTTATGATGCTGGTTATTCATCTGACCCAGAAACTTATGATGTATTAGCTACATCAATGGCATCTGACTCAGAAGTTTTAGTTAACTGTTACGATGGCTTACTTGAATATAATGAAAACAACATTCAAGTTGGTAAAGTAGCAAAAGAACTTCCAACTGTTTCATCAGATGGTACAGTTTATACATTTAAACTAAGACAAGGATTAAAATGGGTTAAACAAGATGGTACAGATTCTGGTTATGAAGTAAAAGCTGATGACTTCGTTGCTGGTTTCCAACATATGCTTGATGTTTCAGGTGGTCTTGAATATCTAGTTGATGGTGTTGTTTCTGGTGTTACTGAGTACTTGGCTGGTGATAAAGACTTCAGCAAAGTTGGTGTTAAAGCTGTTGATGACTACACTTTAACATATACACTTGAAGGAAATGTTCCATATTTCCAGACAATGTTTGCTTATTCATTATTTGCACCACTACAGAGAAACTTCTATGCAGCACAAGGTGGTAAATTTGGTGCACAATTCGATGCAGAAGCTAGCGATTATAATTATGGTAAAACAGCAGCCAACATTCTATATAATGGACCATTTAGATTAACTGCTACTGATACTAAAAACCAAATAGTATTTACAAAGAATACATCATATTATGATCAATCTGCTATCAATGTAGAAAAAGTTACATGGAAATATAATGATGGTCAAGATACATCTAAAGCATATAACGATTTCAAATCTGGCACAGTTGATTCTTGTGGCTTAACAAGTTATGTTTTACCTAACTCAAAAACTGATAAGTTTGGTAGTGATACAGGTACTATTTATGATACATATTCATATGTAACAGATACAAATGCTACAACATATATTAACTTCTTCAATGTACATCGTACAATATTTGACTTAAATGGTCTTGCAACATCAACTAAGACTGATGCTCAAAAGAAGACTGGACAAGTTGCAGCATTATCTCAAAACTTCCGTCTTGCTTTACAGCAAAGTGTTGATAGAGTAACTTCTAACGCTGTTAGTGTTGGTAGCGAACTTGCTGCATTAAGCTTAAGAAATACTTACACTCCATATAATTTTGTAACAATGACTGCTGCTACAACAGTACAAGTTAATGGTACAGATAAGACTTTCGCTGCTGGTACAAATTATGGCGAAATCGTTCAAGCTCAAATTGATGCTGATGGATATAGTATTAAAGCATATGATGCAACAAAGGGTTCAGGAGATGGCTATGATGGTTGGTATAATCCAACAGCTGCAAAGGCATTAATGACTATAGCTTTAGAAGAAATCAATGCAAATCTTAAAGAATTAGGCTTAACTGAAGTATCTTCAAACAACAAGATAGTTATTGAATATCCAACTCAAGCAACTTCTGAGATTTACATGGGAAAAGCTCAAGCTTTAAAACAATCTGTTGAAAGTGTAATTGGCGATTATGTTGAAATTAGAATTGTTGAATTAGCTCAAAGAGCTGATTGGTTAGCAGTATGCTATAGATATGCTGATGGCGCTCATGCAAACTTCGATATCAACGATTTATCTGGTTGGGGTCCTGACTATGGTGATCCTCAAACTTATCTAGATACAATGTTACCATACGGCAATGGCTATATGCTTAAAGCAGTTGGTTTATGGTAAGATTTAGTTCTAAATAAATATTGATACTAATAAGAGGATAGGGTTTTGTTCTCCATCCTCTTATTTTTTCTATTATACGAAGGAGGAAAATAATGCTTAAATATTTGTTGAAAAGAATACTTCACGGCATAATTTCCGTTATCATAGTTATTGGAATAATTATCGTAATTGTATATAGCTTGCTAGATAGAAAATTAATATTTCAAGGTGATTCAGAATATTCTAAAAAGACCAACAATGTTGTAAAAACTTATGAAATGAAAAAATGGCAAGAATATGGATATGTAGATTACATTAATTACAGCGATTATTTGGCTAAATTACAATTAGATGGCGAAATTTCATCAGAAGATATAACTCAGGCCTCAAACTTGCTTGCTACTGCAACTGCAACTGAAACAGCAACCATTTTAGTTAAGGATTCGGATAGTAAGGTTGTGTATGTTGAAGGTAACTATATTTTAAGTGGTGATAATGCTTTGGCGAAGGAATATATAACTAAATTTGTAAAAACATATCAGGATAAAGGTTATACCATTGCTAGATTATATAAAATGTTGGTGGGTTCAAGACTTGCTACAAATGGGAATCCGACTTTATATGCATATAAAGATAGAAGTGTATTTACAAGAATTTGGTCATTCTTCTCGGGAATACTTACCTTTGATAATATCCATTATGCTACCGAAGATGTTGGCGATAGAGGTATATCTTTTACATTCTTTGATCCGGCCTATGGTGGGAATGTATTTGCTCCCGCTATAATGGGTAATGGTACTAAACACAGATATTTGCTTTATTTTGATGGTAAATTTCCATTTATACATCAAAATTTGATTACTATTACGCTAGGAAAATCATTCTCGCAGCAACGTGGATTGGATGTATTTGAAATAATGACTAACCCACAAGGCGATTTATCATATTCAGATGTGACGTTCCCGACTGGTGTTGTTGTTAATGAATCTGCGGTTAATATTCATACGCTTACTTATTCTGATGCTGTAGCGAGCGGTAGTGATGTGGATTTATATGGTGAGGGATCACATTATATTAACGTTGAAAATAACAAAGTTACTTCATCAAGAATTGCTTTATCATTCATCATTGGTATATTTTCAGTAATTTTATCTTATTTGATTGCTGTACCTTTAGGTATTCTTATGGCACGTAAAAAGGATAAACTTGCAGATAAACTTGGTACAATCTACATTGTATTTATTATGGCAGTACCATCACTTGCATATATTTTGATGTTCAAAGCATTAGGCCAAAGTATGGGTCTACCTACTACATTTGATACAAATAAGGCAACATTCCCTTATTTTGTATTGCCGGTAATTTCGCTTGCACTTCCATCCATTGCCTCATTGATGAAATGGCTAAGAAGATATATGATTGACCAAATGAATTCTGATTACGTAAAATTTGCAAGGTCAGGTGGTCTATCAGAACAAGAAATATTCACAAAGCATATATTTAAAAATGCAGCAATACCATTAGTTCATGGTATCCCAGGAACAGTTTTAGGGTGTTTAGTTGGTGCTATAATTACAGAAACGGTTTATGTTGTTCCAGGAACCGGGGGACTTTTAACTGATGCGATTCATACATATGATAATAGTGTAATTGTTGGCGTGGCATTCTTCTATGCAGTCTTATCAATTATTTCATTAATTTTAGGCGATATCCTAATTTCTATGATGGACCCTAGAATTTCATTCTCAACGAAAGGTAGGTAAATCTATGGAAAACGAATTAATAGATCTTAAAGAATTTAATTTATCTGATGAAGAATTGTTTTCACGAATAGATAATTCTGCCATTTCCTCTGAAAAGATAACTGCACCTAGATATTCATATTGGAAGTCTGTTGCGAGAGTATTTTTCAAAAAGAAAATAAATGTTATTTTATTATCTGCTTTAGCAGTTTTAGTTATTTTTTCATTTACTTATTCACTTATAGCTGGATTTGATAGATACGAAAATATAACAAATAGAAATGCTCAACTTCTTTCAGCTAGTGAAGCCTTCACTATGTTTTCATCGAATATCAAATGGATTTTTGGTACAGGTAGCCAAGGCCAATCTTTATTTAATGAATTATGGCAAAGTACAAGAATTTCTCTTTCTATAGCCTTTATATGTGCGGCAATTAACCTTACAATAGGTATCGTTTTGGGTGCTGTATGGGGCTATTCAAAGAAAATAGATATCTTTATGACTGAAGTTTATAACATTATTGGAAATGTTCCTTATATATTACTTGTATCTGTCATAGTATTAGTAACTGGTGGTGGATTCTGGCCATTTGTATTCGCACTGACAGTCACTGGTTGGATTGGAATTGCCTATTTCATTAGAACGCAGGTTTTGATTATAAGAGATAGAGAATATAATTTAGCATCACGTTGCCTTGGTACTCCAATAATGCGTATAACTATGAAAAATGTCTTGCCGTTTATGACATCAGTTATCGTAACTCTTGCGGCAACTGAAATACCTTCATATATTTCATATGAAGTATTCTTATCATATATAGGATTTGGAATGAGTGAGGCATCATTAGGTAAGATGATTCAAGCTGGTCAATTATACATGAACACCGCTGGAAAGGAATTTGTATTCTGGATTCCAGTAGTTGTTGCCGGATTTACTACTGTTGTATTATATGTAATAGGTCAAAATCTTGGTGACGCTTCTGATCCTAGAACACATATGTAGGAGAAAAATATGGAAAAGAAAAAAACATTATTATCTCTTAAAGATGTTGAAGTTAAATTTCATGTTCGTGGTAGGGTTTTAACCGCAATTCGTGGAGTATCTTTTGATATTTATGAAAATGAATCAATTGCCATTGTTGGTGAATCAGGTTCTGGTAAATCAGTTTTAACAAAGACATTTGCTGGTATGCTTGATTCAAATGGTTTTATAAGCAATGGTGAGTTAATACTTAATGATGATGAGTTGCAAGATACAATTGTAAAAAAGACCAAGTCTACAAAAAGGACATATGAAAAGTTTAAAAGATGGCTGACAAATTATTCAAAATATGAATTTGGTTCAGAGACATATAATAAAATTGATAAATTAAAAAAGGAATATAAACAAAAATTTCAATTAACTCCTGAAGAAAAGGAAAAAATTGATGATGAAATTAATGATTTAAAATTTGAAAGAACAGAATTATTCAATTTTAGACAGACATTAGATACTAGACACGAAAAAGAAAAATTCAAAGAAATATCTTCAAAAATGAAGGAATATGATCAAAAAATCAGTGATTTAGAGAAAGAAAAGAAAGCTTTATTAAAAAAGCATAAAACTGATGTATATTCTGATGAGGATTATTTAAATAATTATCATGCTGAATTAATTGAACTTAAGAATAAATATATCGAAGAAATTGATGCTACACCTAGTGAAGAGACAATTGAAAGAAATAAACAAATTGCGAGAGAAGTATGCTTATCAATAGGTAGATATCGTCCATATAGCAGATTAAAATATCGTGTTATATTAAGACATTATTTTAAAGATGCTATGAAGAGGGGACTAGATTTAACAGATGATGAAGTATTAAACAAAATCTTTGACCATGCCACATTCAGAGTTAAATATCTAGATGAAGATGATGAAAAATTCCATGGATATTGTAATATTGATTTAGCTAAAGTTAAATATACAAAGGATTGGCAGAAAATTCGTGGAACACGTATTGCTACAATTTTCCAAGATCCGATGACTTCATTAAACCCTATAATTACTATAGGTAATCAAATTTCATCTATTATTATGAAGCATCAGCATTGTTCAGCTGATGAAGCAAGAATTAGAGCTATCAATTTGATGCATAAGGTTGGTATCCCAAATGCTGAAAAGAGATTTGATGACTATCCATTCCAATATTCCGGTGGTATGAGACAAAGAATAGTTATAGCTATTGCTTTATCCTGCCAACCAAAAA
>CAKZZJ010000122.1 GCA_937885165.1 uncultured Caryophanales bacterium | reverse complement strand
CTTCATAGTAACAGATGAATCTATGGTTCAATTTGGCTATGTAGATAAATTGTTATATCATTTAAGAAAAAGAGCAGAATATGTACATTCTGAAATTTTTTCAGAAGTAGAATCTGATCCATCTTTTGAAACTATAAAAAAAGGTGTAGATGCAATGAATGTATTTAAACCAGATACGGTAATTGCTTTAGGTGGAGGAAGCCCAATAGATGCTGCAAAAGGAATGTGGTTATTCTATGAACATCCAGAGGCCGACCCAGAAGGATTAAAACTTAAATTTATGGATATTCGTAAGCGTACTTACAAATTCCCTAAGTTAGGTGAAAAGGCTAAAATGGTATGTATACCAACAACATCAGGAACAGGGTCAGAGGTTACATCATTTGCAGTTATTACAGATAAAAAAATAAATAAAAAATATCCATTAGCAGATTATGAATTAACTCCAGATGTTGCAATTATAGACCCAGATTTAGTTATGACACTTCCAAAATCAATTACTGCAGATACTGGTATGGATGTTTTAACACATGCCTTAGAAGCTTATGTTTCAAATATGGCATCTGATTATACAGATGGTTTAGCTGAAAAAGCGGTTGAATTAGTTATTAACAACTTAAGAGAAGCATATAACAATGGTTCAAATGCACATGCGAGAGAAAAAATGCATAATGCAAGTTGTATAGCTGGTATGGCGTTCTCAAATGCATTTTTAGGTGTTAACCATTCAATAGCTCACAAATTAGGAGGAGAATTCCATATTCCACATGGTAGAGCTAATGCTATTATTTTACCTTATGTAATAAGATATAATGCAACAAAACCTACAAAATTTGTTTCATTCCCTAAATATGAATATTATATAGCCGATGAAAAATATGCTACAATTGCTAGAAAAATGGGGTTGAAAGCAAAAACTACAGAGGAAGGTGTAAATTCTTTAATAGAGGAAATTATAAAAATTCATAAGAATAAAAAAGATGTTAAAACAAACCATCCAAAATTAAAAATAGACACAGAAATAGATGAAAATGTTATCAATACTAAAATTAAAGAAATAAAGGAAACAAAGAAGGAAAGTATACCAAAAGAAGAAGAAATTACATATAGAATTATTAAACAAGGAAGATTCAGACCTAAAATGAAAGTACTAAGAAAAACAAAAGATCCAAAAACTGGAAAAGAAATTGAAAGTGAGGTCAATAATGACGAAGTAATATATGAACCAGACGAAAGAAATAAATCATTATATTTTGTATCAAATTTAAAAACTGGAAATATATTATTTTGCATTAAATTGAAAGAATAATTAGATTGAAGATATCCATTAAAATAAAATTCAACTTTAAAAGAAATATTTTTATCATATAATTTCCCAAATAATAATAGCCATAAAATAGACATTCTTTTATTCTTATTTTCTTTAATTCTATAAAAAGGAAAAATTATATTATTTTTTTAAATAGAACGAAAGATCCTTGATTTTTTTCTATAAAATCATTAATGAGTTCTAATAATTTAATTATATTATTTCGATTGGAATAATATATTGAAGAAATAATAGAAGGAATATTGAATAACTTTTTTTTATCTATAATCCTTGAAAGAAATAATAGTTTGCTAGTTTTGGAAAATATATTTTTATCTTCAATTGAAGATAATGTATAATTTCTATAAAGCAAAGGTATACCCTCTTTTTTAATTTCTTCTAAAAGAAAAATAATAATATTGATTTTCATAATTAAATATAATTTATTTTCAGGAATATTAGATTTTGCTTTTGAAGCATATTCAACTGTTTTTTTTAAATTTGTTAAAATTATATCAATATCTACAAATTTTATTTTTTCACAGCTTTTAACCATTGATTCAAAAGAAAAAATTAAATCATTGTTTTGAGGATTTTTCAGATACAAATTGATTTTTTCAACTATATTATTTAATTCTTTATAATTTAATTTAATTTCTTCTTCTTCTTTTATTATTTCAACATTTATATTTTCTTTAAATTTTTTAATTGTATCAAACTTCATATTAGATAATTTAGTTTTATTTTGAAATGAATTCCAATAAAATATTTTTAATGATTCTGTTATAATACTCCCAATATTCTGTCTATCTATTCTTTTTAATTGAGAAATTTTTTTTGATAAATAATTTGATATAAAATTAATTGTCCTTCCTGTGAATTGCATTTTTCCTGAAAAATCTTCAGGATTTAATTTTATTTTTTCTTTAACTATTTGATGAACATTTGAAAATCTTTTAGAAAATTCCAATGCACTTATTTTGTCAAAATTAGCTTTTCTTAGAATTCCATACAAAATTTGTGTTAAATATTTAATTGAAGAATCATTTCTAGGTAAAGTAAATGTTAAACATTTGTTTAGCAATGTCTGATTGGCTTTAATATCTACTTTATCTGGATTATATGTAAAAAATATTCTAAAATCTGGGGATATATATTTAATATTATCTTTATTTTCATTTATATCATCTTTATTAATATTATTTTCTATAACTAAATTATTATCAAATTCAGAATTTTTAGGAGCTTTATATTTATAAATTATTTCTTTTGTTCCTTGTATTATTTTAATTTCTGGATTTTCCTGGGTTAGAGGAATTAGTCTTTCTAAAATTTCAGGTGGAGCAGATTCTATTTGTTCAATTAATATCCATTCTCCTTTTTCCAATGATTCACAAAATGATGACTTATTATATCTAAATCTATTAATAGGAGATATTATTTTTATAATTTCATTTTTTATTCTTTTTATTTCTTCAATTCTATTATTGAAAGATGATTCACTAGAGATAAATTTATTTGCTTGCTCTAATAATTGTCCTATTTTTTCAACAGTTATATCATTTTCTTTCAATATATTGTCATTATTTAATAATTCTTCTAATTTTGTTTTGAGGTCTTTAAGTTTATCTATCTCATCTGATCTTAAATCTTCAAATTTTGATTGACCATTTATTAATATAACATTTGAATCATTGTTCATTTGATAGATTTTTAATTTTTTTCCTAGCATATTAGCAAATAAATGGATTAAATGTGTTTTACCTGAGCTTGTTTCTCCTTGAAGAATGCAAGGCTTATTAGATATATAACAACAAGATAAAAATAAAAGGCAATATCTTTGTGGGCCTGTTAAAGATACTAAATTTTTATTTATTTCCTCAATATTAATATTTTTTTCCTCAATTTCTTTCATATTTTGAAATGGTAAGTAATAATATTTATCATTAAGTTTTATTTCTAAATATAAACATCCCATATCACTAACTAATTTTATAGAAGTATTAATATCATCATATTTTATTTTTATTTTATTTTTTATTTTTTCTCGGATTTCATCATTAGAATATCGGAAAATAAAAATAAAACTTAAAATAATATTAATATCTAATTTTGTAAAAGTATTTTGTCTTAATTTAAGAAATTTGTCTATTTCATTTAAAGAAAGAACTGATTCATTAGATTCTTTCATTTCATTTTTTTCATATTTATAAACAGATAAAAATGCATTAGAAAATTCTTTATTTTCATCAATAAATTCATGTCCAATGAATCTATGCTCTACTATTTTGGATAAATAATTAATTGCATTATTTTCCATTTGATAATATATTGAATTCTGAATTAGAGAAGAAGGCAAATAATCTTTTCCTTTTATACTATTTTCACTGGTGAAAATACTGATAAAAAAGTTATATTTATATTGAGGAGTTATTTTATTAAGATTAGTAATATAAATATCTTTCTTTTTTCTATAAAAATCAGTTATTAATTCAATAATGGAAGAATTAGCTTTATTGACATTATGAAATATTATTATTTTATAATTTTTTTTATTTAAAGATGAGATAAAATCTGTTCTAACATTTACCATTTTTAATTCATTATTATCATCATTATCAAATGCAAAATTCCCTAAAATATCTTCAATTTTTGTAGATTCATTTAAATATATATTTAATAAATTATATCCTAATAAGCTAGCTATGTATTTTATAGCAGTTTTTTTCCCTTGACCATCCATTCCTTCTATAATTAATCCAGTTTTGCAGAATATTGAAAAATGAATTATATTTAATAATTCTGAAAAATCTTTATGAAAAAAAATTCTTTCTTTTTGAATTCTTGAGTCACTTCGCTTATTTATTTCTAAATGCAATTTTGTTATTTTTGATAGAATACATTCACGGCCATCTTCTTCCATTTTTGTAAAGGGTTCTTCTCCTTTTTTACATTCTTCAAAATTCTCATCTAATATTTCTTTTAGTTTTTTAATGTTTGATTCTTTTTTATTGTTGAATGAATTTTTCATTAATAAAAACAAAGTTAGTTTTGCATTTTTTACTTCATTTTTTTCTGTATTATTAAAACAAGAAAGAATATTCAAAATATTTAGTTTTTGATTAATATATATTTTTTTATTAAAGGTATTTTTATAATCAAAAAAAAAATCTTCCAATACTTTTAATACTGTTTCTTTTATCTTAAGATTATTTTCTTTTGAATATAATTTCAACATTATATTCTCTTCTTGTTCATTATAAGAATTCACTTGTAATATAGTGAATCTAGAAGCGATTGCTTCTGATAATTTACTTTCATATTCAGGATATGATGTGGCAATTATTCTTATATGGTTAAATTTTAAAATTTTGTCATCTTTTTCAGTAAATGTTTTATGGATGTCTTCATTTAGAGTTATTATTTGAGATTCTGAAAATAGTTCATTAAATCTTTCAACAATTGAAGTTTCTAAATATGATAAATTTTTTAATATAATATTTTCATTTCCTAAATAGGAATATGTGATTAAACCAGGATTATATTCTAGGACAATATTTTCTAAAATTATATTCTGATTTTTATTTACATCATTTATTAATTTCTCAAAAAATTTATGAGAAATTTTATATTTATATTTCTCCTTTTCAAGGTTTTCATATTTGATAATATCACTATTCAATCTTTCTTTAATTTCATTATCAGTAATTTTTCCTTTTTCATTTATATATTGTTTAAAATAATTAAATTTTTCATTTTTATCATAATCATCAATTACTATGTTTAAGATATTTTTAAGATAGAATTCACCTGCTTCTTTCCTACTGAAAAACATAGATGAACCTAATAAATAATTTAATTTTATTTTTGAATTAAGATTAATAATTGAAGGTTTACTAGTCAATAATTTTTCTGATAAATATGTTTTATATCCTGTATCACCTAATATAAGTAATGGTTCATCATTTAAAGCTAATTTAGATAAAAATAAACTTTCCAAAAAGGTATTTAATTTATTATAATCTAAAATATTTTTTTTGTCAGTTTCAGTCAAAATATTATTAACATTAATTTTGCACTTCCCTTTTGATAAATAAATTATTCCATTTTCTTCTATAAATTTTGCTTCAGAATCATAAATATCTTGTAATTCTACTTTTATTTTTTCAGATATTTTGCTATTATTGCTGCCGTTAAGGGCAATTTCAAAATAAAAATCTCTATTGTAATCATAATCATAATCATAATTTCTCTCATTGAATATTTCCGCCAATAAATTTATTAAATATTTTGACATTTTATTTTTATCTTCTTCTTTTGTCTGAGACATAATATATAATAAAATATTATTATACAAATTAAACCCTTGATAATATTTAGTATTTTTTTCCTGATAATATTCTCTCTTTAAAATTTTTTTAACATCTCTAAAATTTAAATTATAAATAAGTCCTTCATTCTTTTCATTAAATTTGAGGATAAATCTTCCTATTTTTCTTGCTTGTTCATTTTTAAAATTATGTGAATTACCAATGCTATTATTTAAAGATCTATTCATATTTTCACAAATATTCTCAAAATCTTTTATTCTATTAATATTTTGCTCAGGATAAGAAACTTGTTTCAATCTAGATTTAAGTAAATTTGTAAATTTTTTTCTCCCTAATGTAGTTGATAAATTTTGGCAAGAAACAAATAAGAATTTATTATTTATTTTTTCTCTTATATTTAGACCAGGAAAATATATTTTATAATTAAAATTCTCTTCTAAAACAGGCCCTAAAGAATTCATTGTTTCTTCAGATGTTAAATTTAATTCATCTGCAATAAAAATACTTCTTAATAAAATACAATCTGATAAAACTCCATTATAGAAAGTAATATTTTTATTTTCATTCAAAGTTAAAGAGCCATAAAAATCGTGAGGAACTGTCTCGTTATTAAATGAAAATATCTTATAATTGTCAATCTCATAAAGCTTTTTCAATATTTCAGAAAAAGCTTTAGCACAGGCAGTTTTCCCTATCCCTGTTTTTCCTTCAATACATAAATGGGTATGAGTAATAAAGCAAATATATAAAAGAGCAAAAAAGTCGCCAATTTCACTTGAAACTTTAAAGAAGAAAATTTCCTCTTCATTTAATTTAACTTCTTGGGGATATTGTCCTATTATTTTTTCTTTAAAATCTTCATTTAATTTGATATTTTTGTTTTCTGAAAATGTTAAAAACTTTGCAACATTAATTATATCATCAATATAAGTATTTCCATATTTGCTTATTAAAATTCCTATTATTCTACATAATTTAGATAATTTATAAATGCTTATATTTTTATTATAATCATTATAAATTTGATCAATTTTTAATGAAATTTCTTCTTTTGTATTTTCATTCAAAAATTCTTTTTCCGAATCTGAATCACCATCAAAATCAAACACAATTAAATCATATTTAGGTAAAGATTATTTGGTATATTCGTCTAAAGGTCATATTACTGAACTTGCAACTACAGGTCATGATGGCTTGGGAATAGATATCGAAAATGGATTTATTCCTAATTATAAAATCGCGCCTGAGAAGGAATCACTTGTTCTAGATTTAAAAAAGGTATGCAAAGGTAAAGAAGTATTTCTTGCAACCGACCCTGATAGAGAAGGAGAAGCTATAGCTTATCATCTAGCTAAGGTTTTGGATTTGGATTTAAATTCAAACAATAGAATAGAATTTCATGAAATAACCAAAAAAGCTGTTTTAAAAGCTTTAAATGATCCACATAAAATAGATCTTAATTTGGTTGAATCACAAGAAGCTAGACGTATGATAGATAGAATCTTAGGATTCAAGTTATCTAAATTATTAAAAAGAAAAATAAATTCGCTTAGTGCGGGTAGAGTTCAGTCTGCAGTTTTAAAGCTTACTGTTGATTTAGAAGAAGAAATAAATGCATTTATACCTGTTATTTATTATGAAATGACAGCTTTAATTAATAATTCAGCATTAAAGCTCACATCAGTTAATGGAAAAAAGGTTGATTCTAAGAATAAAATTACTGATAGATCTATCCTTGAAAATTTAAAAAATAGATTATTATCATTTAAGGTTATAAATATCGACAATAAGGAAGTAGTAAGAAAATCTAAACCTGCATATACTACATCAACATTAGAACAGGATGCAGCAAATATTTTAAATTTCACACCTACAAGAACTATGAGAGCCGCTCAGAGTCTATATGAAGGTAAGAATTTAAAAGATGAAAGACATGGTTTAATCACTTATATGAGAACAGATTCAACAAGATTATCGAATGAATTTGTTAATGAGACATCAAATTATATTTTAGAGACTTATGGAACTCGCTATTTAGGTCATGTTAAAAATCATGAACAAAAAGGTATGCAGGATGCCCATGAGGCAATAAGACCCACATCAATATATTTAAAACCTAATGATGTAAAACCATATTTATCAAGTGATGAATATAGATTATATAATTTAATTTATCATCGTGCTTTATCATCTTTAATGTCTGATAGTATCTATAGTGAAACTAAGGTTGAATTTGCAAATACAGATTCAACATTTGAGACAACTGGGCTAAAACTAATCTTTGATGGTTATCAAATTCTTAATTCAAAAAAAGAGGAAGAAGATAAAATACTACCTAATTTTGAATTAGGAAAATATTATAACGCTGGTGAAATAAAAATTGATGAAAAGAAAACAGAACCAAAATCAAGATATACTGAAGCATCATTAGTAAAGGATATGGAAGCACTTGGTATAGGAAGACCTTCAACATATGCCCAGACTATTGAGACACTTCTTAAAAGAAATTATGTGGAACTAGAAAAGAAAAGTTTGATTCCTACAAACCAAGGTATTTTGACTGCTAAAAATCTTGATGAATATTTTTCAGACATCATCAATGTTAAATATACTGCAAAAATGGAAAATGACCTTGATTTGATTGCTAAAGGTGAAAAATCAAAACTAACAGAAATGGAAGAATTTTACAATTCATTTATTCCTTTATTTGATAATGCTGTAAAAAACATGGAAAAGAAATATCCTATAATTTTAGATGAATTGTGTCCAATCTGTGGTAATCACCTAGTTATTAGATCATCCAAATATGGTGAATTTACAGCCTGTAGTAATTATCCTGAATGTAAATACATCAAAAAAGAAGAGGAAGAAAAGAAATTTATCGGAGTTAGATGCCCTAACTGCGGTGGTAATTTATTAGAAAGATATAATCAAAAAACTAAACAGACTTATTATGCATGTGAAAATTATCCTGAATGTAAAACTATCTATAATGATTTACCTATTAATGATATATGTCCTAACTGCGGGGCTATAATGCTTGTTGATAAATATAATAATAAATATTGCAGTGAAAAATGTTTTGAAAAAACGGATTTGCTGTGTCCAAAATGTAGAAAAGCTTATCTTACAATCAAAGTAGCCAAAAGAGGAGCACATAAGAACAACCATTTCTATTTATGTCCGAATAAAGAATGCTCAATTATAATAAATGATAAGGCCGTAGATGAATTGTGCCCAATATGCGGCATGCCTATGTTTATCGATGCTAATAAAAATATATATTGTTATAACCACGATAATAGGAATATCATAAAAGAAGAAAATAGTAATAATATATTATGCCCTAAATGTGGAAGCGGCAATTTAGTTAAAAGGGTTGCCAAAAGTGGAAAGAACAAAGGCAAAGAGTTTTATGCATGCTCTAGATATCCTAAATGCAAAAACGTTGTATCATTAGAAGAATATAACGAAATGCTAAAAAAATTATCTTAAAAATTTAAATAGGTATAGTGCCTATTTTTATTTTTTATGGTATAATAACAAATAGTGTTTATCTGAGGTTAAAATCATGGGTTTATTTAATTTTTTTAAGAAAAAGGAAAAAAATAAAAAAGAAAAATATAAATTAGGCCTTCATAAGACAAGAGAAGGTGCTTTATCTACAATAAAAGAAATACTTTCTAAATCAGATAAGATAGATGATAATTTATTTGATTCACTTGAAGAAGTATTTATTATGGCAGATATTGGTGTAGATACAGTAATTGATTTCATAAATGGGTTAAAAGAAGAAGTAAAAAACAAGAAAATTGAATCTCCTTTAGATTTGCAAGAACTAATTATGGATAAGATGTTTGAGATGTATCTTAACAACGAAATAGTTAATGCGAATTTAAATTTAAATCCGGATGGCTTATCTGTAATATTATTTGTTGGTGTAAATGGCGTCGGTAAAACTACATCTATAGCCAAAATTGCAAATCAATATAAAAAAGAAGGAAAAAAAGTATTGCTTGCAGCAGGAGATACATTCAGGGCCGGTGCTATTGAACAGTTATCGATTTGGGCTAAAAGAGTTGGAGTTGATATTGTTACTAAAGAGGCAGGTTCTGATCCATCAAGTGTAATGTTTGATGCAATAAAAAAAGCCAAAGATGAAAAATATGATATCTTATTGTGCGATACTGCAGGTAGATTGCAAAATAAAGTTAATCTGATGAATGAATTATCAAAAATGAGAAGAGTCTTATCTACTAATTTGGATGGTGCACCTCATGAAACTTTACTTGTAATTGATGCGACAACAGGACAAAATGGTATGAGTCAGGCTAAAGTATTTAAAGAAGTAACTGAAGTATCAGGTGTAATACTAACTAAACTTGATGGAACATCAAAAGGTGGAATCGTACTTGCGATAAGACATGAACTAGGTATTCCTATTAAATATGTAGGCTTAGGAGAAGGAATTGATGATTTAGAAGTATTTGATATTGAACAATATCTTTATGGCCTATTTGCTGAATTTTTTGAGGAATAAGTATGGAAGATTTGGAAAATAAAAAAAGAAATGAAATCATAAATTTATATGACTTATATAATAATCTTTTAACAGAAAAACAAAAAATGTATTTTGAGGATTATTATATGGATTTATCATTATCAGAGATAGCTACTAATTATCATATATCAAGAAATGCTATTTTTGATCAACTTAAAAAAACTGTGGATGTTTTATATTATTATGAAGAAAATCTACATTTGCTTGAAAAATTTGATAAATTAATGAAAATAACAGATGATAAAAATATCATAGATAAAATTGAAGATATAATTTGGAGTGATGAATAATGGCATTTGAAAACTTAAGCCAAAGATTACAGATGGGCCTAAGAAGACTAGCAGGTAAAGGTAAATTAAATGAAAATGACATTGAAGAAATGTTAAGGGATATCCGTTTATCCTTGCTTGAGGCTGATGTTAATTATAAAGTTGTAAAGAAATTTTTAAATAATATAAAAGAACAAGCTCTTGGTGAAAAAATCCTTAAGGGTCTAAACCCATCTCAACAAGTTGTCAAGATTGTAAGAGATGAATTAAGAAAGACACTTGGTGATGAAGCTGCTGAAGTAAAAATTAAGCAGACAGGTAGAACTGTAATTATGGCAGTTGGCTTACAGGGTGCTGGTAAAACTACAGCAGTAGGCAAGATGGCACTTTATTATCGTAAGAAATTAAAGAAAAAGCCCCTTTTGATTGCGGCAGATATTTATCGTCCTGCAGCTATTGATCAGCTAGTTACTATAGGTAAACAGATAGATGTTGCAGTATTTCAGATGGGAACTAAAGAAAAAGCCGTAAAGATTGTAGAAGAAGGCCTTAAATATGCATACCAAAATGATTATGATTTAGTAATAATCGATACAGCTGGTCGTCTGCAAATAAATGAAGAATTAATGCAGGAATTAAAGGATGTAAAAGAAATATCAAAGCCTGATGAAATATTACTTACTGTAGATGCGATGGCAGGACAGGATGCTGTAAATGTTGCTTTATCATTTCATTCACAAATAGATATAACAGGTATTATCTTGACAAAGCTTGATGGCGATACAAGAGGTGGTGCTGCCTTATCAATAAAAGAGATGACAGGTATACCTATAAAATTAATATCAAATGGCGAAAAATTAGATACATTAGAAATATTTTATCCAGATAGACTTGCTGATAGAATTCTAGGTATGGGTGATGTACTTACATTAATTGATACTGTCACTGAAAACATCACAGAAGATGAGATGGAAAAGGCAACAGAAAGAATGATGAGTGATTCATTTAATTATAATGATCTTTTAAAACAGTTCAAAATGATTAAAAGAATGGGCTCAATGTCAAAAATATTAGGTTTTCTTCCAGGCATGGGTAAAATGAAGAATGCAATCTCTCAGGTTGATGATAAGGCACTTGATAAGATTGAGGCCATAATTTATTCAATGACTGAGGCCGAAAGAAAAAATCCAAGTCTTATCGATAAAGATTTCAAAAGGAGAGATAGAATTGCCAAAGGTTCAGGTAGACCTATTCAGGAAGTCAATCGTTTAAGAGAAACTCTTGTACAGATGAAAAAATCTATGAAACAGATGAAAAACATGGATGAAAAGCAAGCTAAGAGTTTGTCAAGTCAGGTTCAGGCAGGAAATTATCAAAACATGCCTGGTATGTCTCAGCCTAAATATAAAAAAGGGAAAGGTAAAAATAAAGGAGCCTTTAGATATTAAAAAAGGAATATTATGATAATTAGTAGTATTTATAATAATTTAGAATTAAAAAATAATATAGATTATTTAGATGGAGCTATCTTAATGGTTCCTTTTTTTGCTATTAATTATGAAAATAATTTAGATATCGAATCTGCTATTGAAGTTTTAAAAAAGAAAAATAAATTGATAATTTTAGGTATAGATAAAATATCTAGAGAAAAAGAATTTGTTGATATTAAATCATTTATTGAAAAATATAAAGATGATAATGAAATATTATTTTATTCTTCAGATTTAGGTATCATTAATCTATGCATGGATTTAAATATCATATCAAGACTGATATATGATCCTAAGACAATGATTACTAACACTGAAGATGCAAAATGTTACCTAGATTTTAATTTAAATTCTTTAGGTATATCTAATGAAATAACCTTAGATATACCTAAAGAATTTAAATTAAAATCTAGGTAACATTTTGCATC
>CAKZZJ010000121.1 GCA_937885165.1 uncultured Caryophanales bacterium | reverse complement strand
GTAACCTTTTGATTTTCAATTTTTTCTAAATTGCAATTTGCTTCATTATTTTGAAGAAATCTTAAATGGATTGGAGAAATAATAAATGGAAGAACGTTTACAAAAATTTTTAGCAAATGCAGGAATAGCCTCAAGAAGAAAATGTGAAGAATATATAAAGGACGGAAAAGTCAGTGTCAATGGAAATATAATAACTGAATTGGGATTTAAAGTAACAAATAAAGATGTTATCTTATTTAACGGAAAACCTATAGTAAAAAAAGAACATATCTATTATTTGATAAATAAGCCAAGCGGTATCATATCATCAACTAAAGATAATGAAGGTAAAAAAAGTGTTATTGATTTAATTGATGAAAAAGAAAGAATATATCCTATAGGAAGACTAGATTATAATGTAAGTGGCGCCCTAATACTTACTAATGATGGTGATTTAGCTTATAAATTAACTAAAAATTCTTATAAAATAAAAAAAGTATATCAAGTAAGAATCAAAGGTATTATCAACCAAGCTAATTTCAATAAACTTTATAAAGGATTTAAGGTTAATGATAAGACATATCGCGATTTAGATATTGAACTTTTAAATATTGATAAAGAACATGAATCTTCACTTCTTAAAATAACTTTAAATGATACAAAAAATAATGATATTTATAAGATATTTGAAGCCTTAGGCTATGAAGTTAAAAAGATTAAAAGACTTGAATTTGCAGGAATTTCCATAGATGATATGGCAGCAGGTGAGTATCGCAAGCTAAAAGTTCATGAAATTCGTAAATTATATAGTTTGTAAAATAAAATATTTTATGGTAAAATATTTGTTGAGGTTATTTATTTATGAAGAATTTTAAAGTAGCGATTGATGGACCTGCTGGAAGTGGTAAATCGTCAATATCTGAAATAGTTTCAAAAAAAATAAATTTTGTACATATAGATACTGGGGCGATGTTTAGAGCTATAACACTTGAAGCTTTAAATAGAAAAATAAATTTAGAGGATGAAAATGAATATTCTTTTGTTCATGAAACAGAAGTTTTATTTAAGGATGGTAAAACATTTTTAAATAATGTTGATGTTTCAAAAGAAATAAGAGAAGAAATTGTCACAAATAGTGTATCACTTGTTTCAAAATTCAAAATTGTAAGAGACAAGATGGTTGATTATGAAAGAAAATCTGCTGAAAAAGGCTTAATTATCATGGATGGTAGAGATATCGGCAGTGTCGTATTACCTAATGCTGATGTCAAAATATTTTTAAATGCTACTCCTAAGGAAAGAGCCATTAGAAGACAAAAAGAACTTGCGTTAAAAGGGATAAATTTAAGTGTAGAAGAAGTATTAGAAGATATAAAAACTAGAGATTATAAAGATTCTCACAGAGAAATAGCACCACTTAAAAAAACGGATGATGCAATAGAAATTGACACCACAAATATGAGTATACCTCAGGTTGTTGATGAAATAATTAAAATTATAAATAAGAGGATGAATAGTATGCAGAACTTAATGGAAGATTTTGAATTTAAAAGATATAGAGTAGGAAGCTATGTAAAAGGTGTTATTGTTCAGGTTGAACCAAAGACACTTACAGTAGATTTAAGTACAAATCTTGAAGGTGTTATCCACCTAGATCATTACACAAATGATAAAAATGTAGTATCATTTGTAGGTTTGGTTAAAGTAGGTGAAGAAATAGATGCACATGTATCTAAAATCACTGACCAACATATCTTTTTATCAAGATTAAAATTGTTAAAAGATGAATCATTTGGTGAAATAGTTGATGCCTTTAATGAAGGTAAAAACATCACAGCCAAGGTTGTAAAGGAAGTTCCTAACAAAGGTTATTTACTAAATTATATCGGTTTTGAGCTTTTTATGCCTATGAGTCAGTCAGTTAAAGATATAAACATCAAAGATAATGTTGAAGTAAGAGTTACTGATGTTGAAGAAGCTAAAAAACGCGCTGTAGTATCATCAAAAATAGTAGCTAAAGAAAAAGAAGATGAAGAAAAAAATAAAGAACTTGAAGCTTTAAAAGTTGGCGATGTGGTTCATGGTGTTGCCACAAAAGTTTTAAATTATCAAGTTTATGTTAAATTTGGTAATCTTCAGGGTGTTATCAAGGCTAAAGATGTTACCCATGAATTTGTTGATATTACAACAATCTTAAAAAATGGCGATATGGTAGATGCGTTAGTATTATCTAAAGATAATGGTAAAATATTATTATCAAGAAAAGCATTGATTAAATCACCATTTGAACAGTTTATCGGAGAACACAAGGTTGGAGATAAAGTAATAGGCAAAGTTACAAACAAATTACAGTTTGGTCTTTTACTTGAACTTGCACCAAACCTTAAAGGTTTGCTTCATGCATCTGAATATTCTCATAACCCTAATGATAATTTCAATAACTGTGTAATCATCGGTGATGAGGTTGAAGTTGCAATTTTAGCAATCGATCCTGAAAAAGAAAAGATTTCTTTATCAAGAAAAGCTTTGATAGATAATCCTTGGCGTAATGTAAATACTAAAGTTGGTGCTTTAGTAGATTACAAAGTTACTGAAGTTAAGCAAAACGGACTTCAGGTTGAAGCATTAGGTGTTGATGGCTTTATTCCTGCAAGTGAGACAAATGTTGAACGTGGTAAAGATATTTCTTCATATTTCGCAACAGGTGATGAAGGCAAAGCTTATGTTATTGAAGTTGAACCTAAAGAATGGAAATTAAGATTATCTATTAAAAAATATCAAAACGAAGAAGAAAGAAAATCTTATGAAAAATATCTCGAAAATGAAGAAGTAGAAACTTCAATTGGTGATCAGTTCGCAGATATTTTTGACAAATAATTGGTGGTGAAATTATGTTACCAAAGGTAGCAATAGTCGGTAGACCAAATGTAGGTAAGTCAACTCTCTTTAATCGAATAATTAAAGAAAGATTATCAATTACTGATGACGCACCTGGCGTAACAAGGGACAGAATTTATCAGAAAGCATCCTGGATGCTTAGTGATTTCTTCTTGATAGACACAGGGGGCATCGAGCTTAGTGATGCCCCCTTTTTAGAAGAAATTAAAGCTCAGGCTGAAATTGCTATGGATGAGGCTGATGTTATTGTTTTCGTTGTTGATGCTAGAAGTGGTCTTACCGATGATGATTTATATATTAGAAAAATTTTACATAAAACTAAAAAGAAAATAATCGTTGCCGTTAATAAAATTGATGATCAAAAATTCAAAGACAATCTATATGACTTTTATGCCTTAGGCTTTGAAGATATCATTGGTATTTCATCATCTCATGGTATCGGTATCGGTGATTTACTTGATAAGATTATCGAATCTTTCCCAAAGAATCAAGAATATAAGGAAGAAGAAGGAATTAAATTCTCCATTATCGGTAGACCTAATGTAGGTAAATCATCTTTGGTAAATGCGATATTAAATGATAATAGAGAAATAGTATCTAATATTAGTGGTACAACAAGAGACGCAATCGATTCTAATTTCAAATATGATGGTAAAGATTATATTGTAATTGATACAGCAGGTTTGAAAAAACGTGGCAAAATCTATGATAATATTGAAAAATATGCAGTATTAAGAAGCATTAAGGCGATAGAAAGATCAGATGTAGTATTACTTGTTTTAGATGCAAATGAAGGCATTATTGAGCAAGATCTACATATCGGACAATATGTTGAAGAATATCATAAGCCTTGTATTATTGTTGTAAATAAATGGGATCTAGTAGATAAGGATTCAAAGACAATGAAAAAATGGGAAGATGATGTAAGAGCATATTTCAAATATCTTGATTTCGCTCCAATTGTTTTTACATCTGGTTTGGAAAATAAAAGAATACCTACAATCTATAAAGCAATAGAACAGGCTTATAATGCAAGTTATCAAAAAATATCAACATCTACACTAAATGATATAATAACTGATGCTTATTTAATGTTTCCACCAAGTGAATTCAATGGTGGCAAGATAAAGATATATTACGGGCTTCAGACAGGAGTAAATCCTCCTACATTTGCTTTTTATGTCAACGAACCTAAATTCTTGCATTTTTCATATTATAGATATTTAGAAAATCAATTAAGAAAAAATTTTGATTTTTTCGCAACCCCAATAAAATTGGAATTTAGAAAGAGGGATTAAAATGAAAATTTCCGTAATAGGTGGCGGAGCCTGGGGTACAACCTTGGCTCAAGTTTTACTTGATAATGGTAACGAGGTATTGATTGAAGATATAAATGAATCATTTGTTAATAAAATAAATAATGAAAAAAAACATCCTTATTTTGATAATTTATTACCAGATAATATTAAAGCTACTACATCACTAAAAGAAGCAGTAGAATTTTCTAATATTATGGTTTTATCAGTTCCTACATCATTTATAAGAGGCGTATTAAAAGAAATAAATGTGCTTATGAATGAAGAAAAATTATTTATTAATGTTTGAAAAAATACCAGATAATGTTGTTATTTGTATAAATGAAGGAAAAACTTCTAATAAAATACTTCCTCAAATAAAAAATAAATTATGTTATACAATAGATTGTTCAGATAATTGGAAATCAAAGCAAAACAAGATAATAAATGAAACAGGTAATAGTATTGATAGATGTGAAAATGATACAAAATATAAATATGAATATAATGGAAGATGTTATGATACTATGGTTATTTAACGGATGGAAATAATAATACAATTAATGAATGTAAATGTAAATTAGATAAATATCTCAATTGTTCGCCAGAGTCAATAAAAAATAATTTATGCAATAAATGCAATATTAATTATTATCAACTAGAAGATGATCCATTAACTATCAATGATTATATTAATTGTTATAAAGAATCTTTAGAATATTATTTAGACAAAAATTAACAAATATTAAAAAAATGTTGACATAGATGTAAAAGATGTATTATAAAAAGAAATAATATTACTCATAATTGTTAAGAATGCAATGTTGATTTTCCTTTTTCTATTGACATTAATAATTATAAAAATTGCTATGAAAACTTTAGCAATTATTATTTTGACACTGAAAATAATTTTAGTTGTACAATAAATTTATCTTGCCCAGAAAACTATCCAATTCTGAAATTAGGAACTAATGATTGTATTAAAGAAGGAAAAAATATAAATATAACTAATATAATACAAAATTTATGAAAACTTGGAAACAATATAACTTTGGATGAAGAAATTAAATTATATAGCAGGATAATTGAGGTAATTGAAAATTATTTTATCTTTCCTGATTTTAATACAGAGAAAATAGATATAGGGATTGATGAAGTTATAAAAGCAAGAAAAATCACAGTGACATTAATAACAACAAAAAACCAAAAAAATAATGTTAATAATAATATATCATTTGTAGACCTTGGAGAATGCGAAGATATACTTAGAAGGGTTAATAATTTACCAGATAATGAAACAATTTATATGAAAAAAACTGATATAAAACAAGAAGGGATGAGAATTCCAAAAATAGAATATGATGTTTATCATAAAAATTCTGGAGATAAATTACCCGCCTGGGTCAATGTCAGCGTCAGCGCCAGCGCCAGGGTCAGAAGGGCCAGTC
>CAKZZJ010000120.1 GCA_937885165.1 uncultured Caryophanales bacterium | reverse complement strand
AAAACTAACAATTCTTAAATTTGAACAAGTGCTAATTGAAAATTATAAAGGAGTAGATTGTCCTGTTTATGCAGTATCAAATGGTATCATGGTAGAAAATTATCAATTTGATATTACTAAAGTAGAAAAGTTTGATGATTATTTTAAATTACCTAAGGATAAGAAAATTGTAATATGTGCTGGATTATATTTTGAAAGAAAAGGCATAAGAGATTTCTTTGATATAGCAAGTAAAATGCCTGATGTTACATTTATTTGGTTTGGTTATTTAAAACCAATATTAGCTCAAACTAAAATCAATCGAGCTATTAAGAAAAGACCCAATAATGTGCTTATGCCGGGCTATGTTGATATAGATGTACTTCGCGGCGCCTTTATGAGGGCAGATGCATTCTTATTCTTAAGCCATGAAGAAAATGAAGGTATCGCTGTACTTGAGGCTATGGCATCAAAATTACCTGTAATCGTAAGAGATATCGGTGTTTTCAGCGATTGGCTTACTGATAAGAAGGATGTATTAAAAGGCAAAAACAATGATGAATTTATTGCAGCTTTAAATTATATATTTAATAATGATGTATCTGAAATGGTAGAAAATGCTTATAATAAGACATTAGAAAGAAATTTAAAGGATATCGGAAATAAATTAAAAGAAATATATGAATCAGTAAATAAATGAAAAGAGGAGCCAAAATCAAGGCTCCTTTTTTTCATAATTTGACATAATTTTAAAACAATGTTCCAATATTTTTTTAGTTTTATTTTAGGTATAAATTATATCATATAGGCGTATTAAAAAGGCAGGCGAATAAAAATGAAAAGATTTTTAAAAATATCATTGGTATTTTTATCATTAGCATTAATCATAACTCTAGCAAGCTGTAATTTAATATCGTTAGTAGAAAAAACAACTGAAAATACAGTTGAGGTATCAGATATAGATCAGGAAGTTATTGATGAAATAGCAAATGTTGTAGATGAAGTTATAGCAGAAAATAGTTCAGAAATCACTGAAGTAATAATAGAAGATGATTCTGAAAATGATACTATAACATTTGAAAGTTCAAGTAGTAATAGTACTACATCAGAAGAAACATCTACAGAAATTGATTTCTTCACCTTGACTAATTTAATTGAGACTGAAGTAATTAAAGCCAATGTAAGAATTGAATGTGCAATGTATTATCAGTCAAGAGGTAGATATCAGCAAGTAATGTCAACAATCGGTAGTGGTGTAATAATAAAAGAAGTTACATCAAGAGGTAAAACTTATTATTACTGTCTTACTAATAACCATGTAGTATATAATCCATATTCATATGCTACATATGTAGTAGAAGATGTATATGAAAATGAATATGATGCGACATTACTTTATTCTCTTAATACATATGATCTTGCATTATTAAGATTCTCATCAGATGAAGATTTATATGTGGTTGAATTATCAGACAATTTAAATTATGAAGGCTATGTTGCGGCAATAGGTGAAGCTAATGCTAAATCTAATACCTTAACATATGGATATATAACTGGAAGTGAAACATTTGAACCAGATGAATCTACTAAAGAAGAAAGTTATGTTACATTTGATGTAATTACTCATACAGCATTTATTGAATCAGGATCTTCAGGCGGCGCACTGCTTGATATGAACCTTAATCTTATTGGTATAAATTTTGCATCAAGATTAGATAAAGATGGTAGCTGGGATTATTCTTATGCTATTCCATTATCTCAAATCTTAGAATTCTTAGATTTATGCTACACTAATATTGGTTTTTCTTTATAATTAAGTTTCTCCCTTAAATACTTAATAATAAATTGGTATAAGAGCTCAAATAAAAAAAGAGCTCTTATATTTTGCCTTAAATTATAGTATAATGGTCTTGGTGATTATATGAATATTTATGATTTGGCAGATTTATATTTTGATGATCTTAAAAAAGATAAGGATTATCAAGAATTAAAAAATTTAAAAAAACTGATAGATGAAAAATATCAAAAAGAAATATTATCATTTAAAAGATGTGAATCTATTTATGAGGAAGCAAAAGAAAAAGGTTATCTTGATGATAATATAAAAAACGCATTTATATCATCTAAAACAGCATTATATGAAAAAGAAGAAGTAAAAAGATATTTCTTTTTAGAAAATAAAATCAACAATAAATTAAATTCTGATTTAGATGAAATAAAAAAAAGCATTACCAATAAATTTGATAATGCTAAAATTATTAAAATTTAAGGCTCTTGCCTTATTTTTTTAACCTAAGTTAAGTACTAGATATCCTTCTTCATCAAATGATGTTTTTGGAGTGTAATTAGGTGAATTACTTTCTTTATAAAAATAAATGGATAAATAAACTTTACCACTATCATTTACTTTAATTATTTTTTCACCATTCATTGATGTTGTTGTAATTGCATTAGAAATAATTAAATATTGAATAGTTAATTTAATTTCATTATTTATTGAAACATTAGGATAATATTCTTTATCTTCAGAAAGGATATTAAATACAACCCTTTCAACAGTTGTTTCTTCACCTAATTTGAAATTTTTGATTTCTAATTTATTATTTGTATTTTCTGATGTTAATAATATAGTTTATATTATTATCATTTATATTTATATTAAGATTATCAACAATAATTTCATTATTAGCTGTTTTTAATTTTAAATTTAATAAATCATTGTTATCAACAATTAAATTAGTTGCGTGAAGATTACCTGAAATAATAGTATTTCTAATTTCTTTTAAGTTTGTTATTACAACCTTAGAAGAAATAATTATCTGATCATCTGAATCAGCTATTAATGTACCATTTTCATCAGCTATTTCGCACGTCAATTTGCTGTAGCCTTTTAATTTTAGTGTGGAATTGGAAACTGTTAATTTATAATCATCTGATGATAACATAACAGAATCAAATGACACATTATTTGTTAATTTAACATCTTCACTTAGAGTTATTTCTGTAGGACTATAATATGAATTTTCTGAAGCTTTTATATTATATGTTCCTAAAATTGAAAGTGAATTAAAACTTGATTCTATTTTAGATAAAACATATGTTCTATAATCCATAGAAGAAGAATTTATTCTTCCAAAATAATTTACAAGTTCAATCTTATAATCTCCATCTTCACTTAATACTGCGGTTGCAGCATTGATTGATTTATATATACCTTGATAATCATATAGAAGTGTATCAGGGTTATATTTATATAATTTAGTCAAGTTAAGTGAAGTATCTGAAACACTAGGCAGTCCATATAGATATGATATTCCATATGTTTGACTTCCGGTTACATGATCTTTTTCTACATCTGTTAAAGATAAGCCAAAATAATTATAGCCAAAATCTTTATCTCCATTGTCATCCCATGTTAAATCAAATTCATAATAAATATCATCAATTTTAACCATATTCCACATATGGTTCTGATTTTTACTTGTTCCTGTTACTGCGATGTTTTCAATGCCAAATTTTCTTGATAAATATATGAATGTTTTGGCATATGATTCACATACACCTTTATGGTTTTCTACAAAACCGATAATATTATGTGCCCATATGGCTTCTTTAGGCGTTGTACCATCATCTTCATATGCATATTCAGTTTTGGCTAAGATATAATCATGTATCTTTAATACTAATTCTAAATCATTTGCCGTAGCATCAATATTTGTTTTTGCGTCATTTACTAATGCATCAAGCATATTATTATAATTTGTTCTAACAGAAGAAGAAATATAACTTTCTGATACTGTCAGATATAAAT
>CAKZZJ010000119.1 GCA_937885165.1 uncultured Caryophanales bacterium | reverse complement strand
GTAGATGGATCTATAAAATTATCCATTACTATTTCTAATTTTTCTTCAACACTAGTAAGTCTTTTAGAATGGTCATTAACTAAATTGGTAAGCTTTATGGTTTCATTTGTTGTAAGGAGTCCTTTATTCTCAACGATATAGTCTTTCATTTGTTTAAATGTTTTTATGAGAATTTTACTTTGTTTTACAGCCAAATCACCTTTAAGTACTGTCATAAGCATATAGATGCCTTGTTCAGTAAATGCGTATGGTAGTTTTCTTGAACCGCCCCAACTTGATGTGAAATTTTTGCACTTCAAGATTTCTTTAAACTCTTCCTTCGTCAATTGAAATCTAAATTCGTCGTCGAATCTTTCGATATTGTTTTTTATTTGTCTATTAAAATACCTTGTTTCATATCCATATATTTGAGCTAATTCAAAATCAAGCATTACTTTTTCGCCACGAACAACATAAATCATTGATTCGATAGTTTCATTATTTAATTCTGGTACTATTATTTCATTATCTGACACAGACTTCACCACCTTCATAAAAGATACTAAAAGTATATCATATTTAACCCATAATTACGATATATAACAATAATTATCAAGTTTTTTTTAAAATAAAATCGTTGTCTGGACGCTTGCTCTAATGAGCAGTGTTCTTACCGATAGGGATACTATCAAGGAAAATGTATGTACTGAAATAGTAAATAAAAAATTAATAGCATTTTCTAGTGGCCTTATTACAGATGTTAATAAACAATAATTTTTTTATTTCATTGATATCTAGGATTATCAGTATTGCAAAAGAAAAAGGTGTTAAACTTGGCAGACCTAAAGTTATCACACCACCTACCACCAGTTATTTATTAAATAAATATATTAATTATAAAAAGACTAACAATGAAACAGTTAAACTAATTAATTGAAGTATCATGCAGTACTTTCTTTAGAGTGATAAGAAAAAAACAAGATTAAAATAATAGGAAATAGCATTTGAAATTTGATATTTATGTGAAAAATCAAACGCTAATTACGATATATTAATGTCTATTTTATCGTTTAAAAAATCAATGATATTAATGTGAGTTATTCCGTTCCTGCTTGTATCAACTCTATCTAAAGAAAAAACATATTTTGGAGAAGCATCATGAATATTCTTGAATGCCCCATATTCCCTATCTATAGTCGATTGTTTTTCTAGGTAATACGCAACCTGAATAAAACATTTCTTTTTACCTTTAATAGCTACAAAATCAATCTCACAATTTCTCATTATTCCACATCTAACATCATATCCTCTTGCTTTCAATTCATTATATAAAAGATTCTCTAGTCCAAAAGTATCATCGGTGTCGATGGTATTTGAAAAAGAATTTCTTAATCCCAAATCTATTGCATAAAGTTTTTTAGTTCCATTTAACGCTTGTTTACCTTGAATGTAATATGGTTTACATTCTGAGACCAAAAAACATTCTGCAATGTATTTTTGATAATTTGCTATCGTCACTGCAGCTGATTTAAGTTCCTCCTCATTTGTCTTATTTAACAAGTATTTGGCAATACTTGTCGCAGAAAACACTCTACCACTAGTCATCATAATGTAATTAGAAACATTTAGAAAAGCATTCCTATTAATTCTTTTGTGACTTTGAAAGACATCTTTTTCAATTATTGATTGATAAAGAGATTGAAAATAATCTACAAGTCCTTGTTCATCTAATTCTTCATACCTTTGTGGCATTCCGCCCCATTTAAGATAATCAAAAAAATCTTCCTCGTTAGTTTCTATATCATTAATTAATTTAAATTCTTTTGTTTCTTTATATGTAAAAGGAGACATTGGGAATTCTTTAGCTCTGCCTGTTAATTTATCTTGAAGTTTACCTTTAAGTAACTTTGAATTACTTCCTGTTATAAATAAAGAGCAATTGTAACTTAGTCTAATCGAAGCAATAGCTTCTTCAAATCTTTTTATATGTTGAATTTCATCAATAAATATATAGTACTTATCATCATCTTTTATTATTTTATTCAATTTATTTTCTAATTTTTTTCTTGTGGTAATATTTTCACCACTTTTTCCTTCTAAATTCAAATAAATTATATGGTTATTGTCAACACCTTTATCTCTAATTTCATCAATGATTTGTTCCATCAACACAGATTTACCACATCTTCTAATACCAGTAATTGCTTTTATATAACTTGAATCATAAAAAGGCCTAATTTTAGACAAATAGTTTTCTCTTTTAATTATTTTCATATATTAACTCCAATCTACAATCTAATAATATCAAAATATCGTTTGAAAATCAACATTTTTGCAAAATTTCAAACGCTAATTTATGTTTTTTAATCATCCATGTTACTCTTGCTCTAATGAAGAGACTAGAAAAGGATGATATGAAAAAAGCACCTTTGATGTTATCTTGGGTGCAAATAATTATTTCGTGTTTTTTGGGTTTGTAATTGCTTCAGTAGAAGTAAAGTCTACTTTTTCCTTAGTAACGAATGTAATAACATATCCAGTTAATAAAACAATAGAATCTAGAGTGTTGAAAACCTCAAAATGTAACACTTTATCAATTGCAAAAACTTTTGTTAGAACGTTTGCAACTAAGTAAATGCAAAATGTCCAATTGAATATAAATTATATAATTAATATCAAAAAAGCGCAATCATGTTTTATTATGAATATCAAAAAAACGCAGCATGTTTATTGTAATATATAATTGACCCCTTTTTATAAATTATTGCAGTATAAAATTAACCCCTTTATTGTGTGTAAAATCAAAGCGGTTATAGGAGGAATTGTGTCCTCCTAAATAAGCGTAGCGTTAATTAACAAATCCCTAGGGATTTCGCGCCGCCAAAAAAAATGATACTATTTCTAGTACCATTAATTTATTAAGTCAATTATAGGTTATGCCTTTTAAATTTGCTTGTAACCTTTAGTTGTTATAAATTTTATTATTATAACTGTATTTTATTTTATATTTGATTCATCTTCAATATATACTGGTCTATGCCTTACTTGGGCTCTAATGTCGTATAATAATTTTAGTAAATAATATATTAATATAGTTATAACAAGCCCTACAGCATCAATTCTAATTGGTGTCCAGTTAAATGCATCATATGTTCCAATAGTTACTGCATTATAAATTTGTCTTCCGATATCATAACCTAAAAGCACTGTTAGAATTAAACCGAAGATTTTAGGAATTATTAAATAAAAATCTGAAAATTCTTTTATACCCAAGAATGCATATTCTAATAATTTCCTAAAGCCCCATTTAGTCTCTCCGGCTACTCTTTTTTCATATTCAAATTCAATACATTTTTTATTGAAACCTACATAATGATAAATACCTTTTGTAAATCTATCACTATCTTTTATCATCAAAAATGCATCAATTACTTTTCTATCTAAAAGTGAATAATCTCTTGCCCCATTAGCAAGTTCTTTATCTTTTGTGAAAAATGAATATACTTTATAAAATACCAAAGCGAAAAAGGTAGTAGATTTCTTAGCACCATTTCTATCCTTTTGTTTAGTGTAAATTAAATTATAACCATTTTCATATTCTTTTAATAATTCAGGAATAAGATAAGGTGGATCTTGTAAATCAACATCCATAATTATTGCGGCATCGCTATCCATCTTTTTGGCCGCCTCAATTCCCGCATACATTGCAGCCTCTTTACCAAAATTTCTAGAAAATGATACATAATAAATTCTTTCATCTTTTGTTGCTAAAGCCTTCATTATATTTAATGAATCATCTTTTGATCCATCGTTTACAAATATAACTCTAAAATCATATGAATTATCTAAATATTTAATTACTTCATTATAATAAATTTCTATTGTTTCATGCTCATTATAGCATGGAACAATTATTGAAACTCTTTTCATCTAATTATCCTCTTCTTCTTTAATGCATCATATCCTAGCATAACTATAATTAAACTAAAATAGATAATTGATCCTATTGCAGTAAGCTTCACACCAGCACTATAATATTTAGGAATATATGTAATATTAATATCAACATCCTTGATATCTGATTTTACTATTACTCCTAAGAAACCACCATCGATATCAACAAGCTCATAATCACCTGCTACACTAAAATCATCTGAATAAGCAAATCCAGTCTTTATTATTTTAGTACTTTCACCACTATTTGTAAACTTAATATTCATTTTGTTTCCATCAATAGTGAATTTTCTATTTTTATATTGATTTTGCCTTTCAACAAAATCATCATAAATATCAAAATTAAAGCCATATAGGGTTACAGTTTTAGTGTTTGTTTCTTTTTCATATTGAACCCATAGTTCATTTCTACTACCTTCTTTAGAATATCCGTTATATAAAACATTATAATGAAGCGGATAATATTTATCATTTTCTTCATCAATCTTATTTTTGATGTACATATGAATATATTCTTTTTTTAATATATTACTTGATCTCGGATATACATATATCATATCCATATCAAATATATTATCAAATGATGAATCAGTTATATCATATCTAAAATAACCATTATTTTCTTCATCAACAACATTATATATTACTTTGCTTTTGATTGTATAACTGTTAACAACGTCGTTATATGCATCCTTATATAAAGTAGTTTTAATTCCGCTTTTTACAACAGCATCGTAATTCTTAGCTAATCTTTTTTCTTCTTTTGTATAATCTTCTTCATTACCATATACATTTTTAACATAACCATATTTTAATAATACCATATCATTATATAAATTATTGCCATATGTTGTATCCGTAAATACTTCATCATATATTATAAAATTAAATGTATTTTTTAACTGATAATATTTATTAACATTATCTTCTTTTAATAATTCATAATAATCTTCTGGTAAATATACACCCTCAAAATCCTTATCTGCAATTATATATTTATAATTCCACATCGCTCCACTTAATAATGAATAATCTGTTATAGCACCTCTACTCCAGGATGTATCATAATTACCATGAATAACTGATGAATATGTATTTAAAGGGACATTATAAAATGACTGGAAGAACTGTGATGAATTAGTCATTTTAAACATAATATTTGCATTAGGTGTGTATCTTCCGGCATCAGTATACATGTTTATACGATAACCATCTTGATAATCATAGCCAAGATCAACTAATTCATTATATGCAGCCTCCATCTTACTATAATTAGACATATAATTTCTACTGCCCACAGTAGAAAAATCAACAATACCAGCAAATATAACTTCACCAAATATCACTAAAACCAAAATTGATGTAGATATTTTAATTAATCTTTCTAATTTAAATATCTGAAATAAAAAGCTTGATATTAAAATAAGCAAATAAATACTTATTAATATTAACGAACCAATAAGAATTGGATAATAATATTGGTCAGTTACATCATAATGAATATAAATATCAGGATTATAAGTTATTATAAAGACTATAGATAATAAACCAAGAATTAAAATAATAGTAGGAAATATTTTAACAAAATTATGTTTACCAATTCTAAAATTAAATTTATTCATACCTATAGCCATAGCATATATGTTAATCATATAAACTATGAAAAACCATCTAGTATAAGCCCATTTTGATACAGTAAATATCATTGAAAATATAGGCATTAAAAACATTATATTTAAAATAAGTACCCAAAATTTTAACCTATGATTTTCTTTACCAGGAGTAAAAAAGAAATAAACTAAGAAAATGAGTCCACCTGTAGTGATATACATTGAATAATGTTCTCTTATATAATCACCAGGCTGAACAAGTGCTAAATTAAATGGCACATTAGGTGTAAATAATGTCATCCACCCTGTAAAATAATGCCTTATGGAAATTGATACATTATCACCACTACCAGTAGAAAAATATATAAATGATGGATCAAATGTTGAATCTGTTCTTGATGATTCATTTAAAACATAAACAAGAGATGGTATCATTATAAAGGCTGAAATTAATAAGCCTAAAATAATTAATAATATTGTTTTAATAAATGATATATAAAATTCTTTTGTTATCAAAAAGAATTTATTTGAATACATATGATGCTTAATAATAAAATAAACCATAAATAAAGCCATAAGCATATATGCTATATAATAATCATATATTACTACGACAAACACATATAAAGGCACTAGTAAAAAATATGTGCTTTTCTTTTCAATTATTAAATCAACAATTAATAACGCTACCGGTGCATAAAATGAAATACCTAAATAAACAGGAAATACTAATTCCGCTTCTGTTATACCACCAACAAAATAAATCAATCCAGATAATAAACATACAACCGGATTCATATTCTTTCTTGATAAGAAATAATAAAACACTAATGAACCAGCAAGAACTCTAAGCAAATTAGTAAGTACATATGCTATCTCAGTTGGCATAATATAGCTTAATATAAATGCTAAAACTAAAAATAAATCAAGTGGTAAATAATAAAATAATTTTCTTGAAATTTATTTAATATAATTACTATTTAAAATATTATTTTAATTGTTGTCGTTCTTTTATTAATATT